>NZ_JBEXQA010000007.1:158789-327264 GCF_040612395.1 Streptomyces sp. NPDC006430 | reverse complement strand
GTGAAGTCGACCGTGATCATGAAGGAGAACCTGGAGGAGCTCAACCAGCGCAAGCTGGCCGCCGACTACCCGGTGATCCTCGGCGGCGCGGCCCTCACCCGCGCCTACGTCGAACAAGACCTCCACGAAATCTACGAAGGCGAAGTCCGCTACGCCCGCGACGCCTTCGAAGGCCTACGCCTCATGGACGCCCTGATCGCGGTCAAGCGCGGCGTGCCGGGCGCCTCCCTGCCCGAGCTCAAGCAGCGCCGCGTCGCCAAGCGCGACACACCGCTGCTCCAGGTGGAGGAGCCCGAGGAGCCGGGCGGTCGTTCCGACGTCGCCGTCGACAACCCGGTCCCCACCCCGCCGTTCTGGGGCACCCGGGTCGTCAAGGGCATCCCGCTCAAGGACTACGCCTCCTGGCTGGACGAGGGCGCACTGTTCAAGGGCCAGTGGGGCCTCAAGCAGGCTCGCGCGGGCGGCGCCACGTACGAGGAGCTCGTCGAGAGCGAGGGCCGGCCGCGGCTGCGCGGTCTCCTGGAGAAGCTGCACACCGAGAACCTGCTCGAAGCCGCCGTGGTCTACGGATACTTCCCCTGCGTGTCCAAGGGCGACGACCTGATCATCCTGGACGAGCAGGGCAACGAGCGGACCCGTTTCACCTTCCCGCGCCAGCGCCGTGGCCGCCGCCTGTGCCTCGCGGACTTCTTCCGCCCCGAGGAGTCCGGCGAGACCGACGTGGTCGGCCTCCAGGTCGTCACGGTCGGATCGAAGATCGGCGAGGCCACGGCCAAGCTGTTCGAGTCCGACTCCTACCGCGAGTACCTGGAGCTGCACGGACTCTCCGTGCAGCTCGCCGAGGCCATGGCCGAGTACTGGCACGCCCGGGTCCGCGCCGAGCTCGGATTCGGCGCCGAGGACCCGGCCGAGGTGGAGGACATGTTCGACCTGAAGTACCGCGGTGCGCGCTTCTCGCTGGGCTACGGCGCCTGCCCCGACCTGGAGGACCGCGCCAAGATCGCCGACCTCCTCCAGCCGGAGCGGATCGGCGTCCACCTCTCCGAGGAGTTCCAGCTCCACCCCGAACAGTCCACCGACGCGATCGTGATCCACCACCCCGAAGCGAAGTATTTCAACGCACGCTGAAGCGGACCGACGTACACTTGTCGGTCCCATACAGGCCGGTCGCCTGTTCCCCGGGAGATGCCCCATGGGGAAGAGGCGGCCGGCCTTCTCGTCCCCTGAGAGAGGTGTGCCGGATGACCAGCACCGTTTCCGCGCCCGTCGCCCGTACGGCCGACGGGCATGCCCTGCAGGCGGTGCTGCTCGACATGGACGGCACCCTGGTCGACACCGAGGGTTTCTGGTGGGAGATCGAGGTGGACGTCTTCGGCGAGCTGGGCCACCGGCTCCAGGAGTCCTGGCGGGACGTGGTCGTCGGCGGGCCCATGACGCGCAGCGCCGCCTTCCTCATCGAGTCCACCGGCGCCGCCATCACCCTTTCGGAGCTGAGCGTCCTGCTCAACGAGCGCTTCGAGGCGCGGATCGCCGACGGGGTCCCGCTGATGCCGGGCGCCGACCGCCTGCTGGCCGAGCTGGCCCGGCACAACGTACCCACCGCCCTGGTATCCGCCTCGCACCGCCGGGTCATCGACCGGGTGCTGCGCGCCCTGGGCCCCGAGCGCTTCGCGCTGAGCGTGGCCGGGGACGAGGTGACGCGCACCAAGCCGCACCCCGACCCGTACCTGCTGGCCGCACGCACCCTCGGAGCACACCCCTCGCGCTGTGCGGTCATCGAGGACACCGCCACCGGGGTCGCCTCCGCCGAGGCTGCCGGCTGCCGGGTCGTGGCCGTTCCCTCGGTCGGCGCGATCTCGCCCGCCCCGGGGCGGACCGTCGTCCGCTCGCTTGAGGACGTTGATCTTCCGTTCCTGCGCTCCCTCATCACTCCGATGAACTGATCGCATACGCTCCGTACCGAACGGATAGCCGGCAGAGTCGAGGTTCCGCGGAAGGATCTTCCGTTCCATGGCCTGGAGGCTGAAATTCCATCCTTTCCGTGGCAGTTGTCCCAGGTGACCTTCGTCACCCACCAAGCCCCCGGCATACTGGCTGGGAGGCCCGGAAAGCTTCCCTTGTGTCCGGATTGATCAGCTCCTGACCGAATCTGCGGCGACCTTCACATAGACAGGCAGTCCGCGCCCATCACCGTGCGATTACACCCCAAGTCCTGCCAGTTCAAGCCATCCCGTCCCAGGCCACTAATGTCGACGCGGGCACTACGCCGCACCTCTGCTTTCCCGGATGCACACCCCTGTGCCGGGACGGCGTGGACCGATCGTCACAACACCGGCCCGATCGTTCCGCCCTGAACGGGCGACCGCCGCGAAGTGCCCTTTACGCCGCTTTGAGCAAGTGCCGGTCAAGGGAGTACTTCCAGCATGAACCGCAAGACCCTGGTGCTGACGGCCGCGGCCGGTCTGCTCACCCCCACGCTGGCCGCATGCGGCAGCGCGAGCGGTGGAGGAGCAGGATCCGGAGCGATCGTCGTCGGGACCACCGACCGGTTCGAGGCGGCCGACTACGCCCCCGCTCCGTTCGACCCGGCCTACGCGTACGACGCCGGCGCCTGGAACGTCCTGCGGCAGACCGTCCAGACGCTGATGCACACCCCGCGCGGCGGTGGCCAGCCCGTCCCCGAAGCAGCATCCGACTGCCGCTTCACCGACGCCGGCAACGAGAGCTACCGCTGCACCCTGCGCCCCGGCCTGAAGTTCGCGAACGGCGAGCCGCTCACCGCCAAGGACGTCAAGTTCTCCATCGAGCGCGTCCTCACCATCAAGGACGAGAACGGCCCGTCCTCGCTGCTCTCGACCATCGACACCGTCGAGGCCAAGACCGTCGACACCGTCGTCTTCCACCTGAAGACCCCGGACGCGACCTTCCCGTACAAGCTCTCCACTCCCGCCGCCGGCATCGTCAGCGAGAAGAACTACGACGCCAAGAAGCTTCGCGAGGGCTTCTCCGTCGACGGCTCCGGCCCGTACACGATGAAGGCCGAGGTCAAGGACGACCACCTGGTCCGGGCGGTCTTCACCAAGAACCCGAACTATCAGGGCGACCTCAAGCTGCAGAACGACAAGGTCGAACTGCGTACCTTCGCCGACTCCGCGGCCGTGGGCAAGGCGCTCACCAACGGGTCCATCCACATGGTCTCCCGCACCCTGTCGCCCGCCCAGATCACCGAGTTCGCTGCCAAGCCGCCCAAGGGCGTCAAGCTGGTCCCCATGCCCGGCCTGGAAATCCGCTACATCGGCTTCAACACCGAGGCCCCCGCCGTCAAGGACAAGGCCGTGCGCCAGGCCCTCGCCGCCGCGGTCGACCGCAACGCGATCATCTCCAAGGTCTACGGGAAGTCCGCGCAGCCGCTGTACTCGCTGGTCCCCACCACCGTGACGGGCCACGTCAACTCCTTCTTCAACAAGTACGGCGAGGCCAACACCACGAAGGCCGCCGACCTGCTGAAGGCCGCCGGGATCAAGACCCCGGTCAAGCTGACGCTGAACTACACCAAGGACCACTACGGCGACGGCACGGCCACCGAATTCGAAACCCTCAAGAACCAGCTGAACTCCACCCAGCTGTTCGACGTCACCGTCCAGGGCAACGACTGGTCCGAATTCCGGCCCGCGCAGAAGAAGGGCGACTACGCCGCCTACGGGCTCGGCTGGTTCCCCGACTACGCGGACGCCGACAACTTCCTCGCTCCCTTCCTGGAGCAGGACAACTTCCTGGGCACGCCGTACGCCAATAGCGCGGTGCGCACCAAGCTCATCCCCGACTCCCGGCGCGCCGTCGACCGTAACGTCGCCGTCCCCGCGATCACGGAGATGCAGGACATCGTCGCCGAGGACGTGCCCGTCCTGCCGCTGTGGCAGGGCAAGCAGTACGTCGCCGCACGCGACGGGATCACCGGAGTGGAGTGGTCGGTCAACGCCATCTCCGACCTCCAACTGTGGGAGCTCGGCCGGGGTGTCAGCGGCTGAGACCGGCAGTAACCGGCAGCAACCGGCGGCGGGTGTCGCAAGCCGGCGGAACGAAACAGTGAGACTGTGAAGGACGTTCGCGTGATGAGACGTAACCAGTGGTTGGCGGCCCCGCTCGGCGCAGCCACCGCCGCAGCGCTGCTCAGCGGTTGCGGTTCGACCGGAAGCCCGACCACCGGTGGCGGTGGCAAGGGTGTGGTCATGGGGATATCCGACAAGGTGAAGTCCACCGACCCCGCATCGGGCTACGACCCGGGGTCCTGGCTGCTCTTCAACAACGTCTTCCAGTCCCTGCTGAGCTTCCCCAAGGGCGGCACCACGCCGGAGCCCGACGCCGCGCAGGCCTGCAACTTCGAGGGCAGCGACAGCAAGCTCTACAAGTGCACCCTGCGCACGGGCCTGAAGTTCAGCAACGGCCACGCCCTGACCTCCAAGGACGTCAAGTACTCCTTCGAGCGCACGCTGAAGATCAATGACGACAACGGCCCCGCCGTGATGCTGTCTTCGATCGCGGGCATCGACACCCCCGACGACCAGACCGTCGTCTTCCGCCTCAAGACGTCCGACGCGACCTTCCCCAGCAAGATCGCCTCGGGCGCGGGCTCCATCGTCGACCACACCGAGTACCCGGCGGACAAGCTCCGCACGGACGGCAAGGCGGTCGGCTCCGGCGTCTACAAGCTGGACTCGATGAACGAGAAGAGCGCCAGCTTCTCCGTCAACGACTCCTACAGCGGCAAGGCCAAGGCCAAGAACACCGGCGTCACCCTGAAGTTCTTCAACGAGGACCAGGCCGCCCTCAAGAAGGTCCTGGAAAGCGGCGAGGTCGACTTCGCCTTCCGCGGCCTCGCCGCCAAGGACATCGCGAGCCTCTCCTCCACCAAGACCGGAGACCACAAGGTCGAGGTCGTCCAGGGCACCGGCGCCGAGGTCGAGCACCTCGTCTTCAACATGAACGACCCGGTCGTCGGTAAGCTCCCCGTCCGCAAGGCCATCGCCTACCTCGTGGACCGCGAAGCCCTCGTCAAGGACGTCTACGACGGCACCGCGACCTCGCTGTACTCGATCGTCCCGGCCGGCATCGGCTCGCACAACACCGCCTTCTTCGACCGCTACGGCGGCAGCCCCCAGCCCAAGAAGGCCGAGGCCGTCCTGCGCGCCGCCGGCATCAAGGACAAGGTGAAGATCACCCTGTACTCGACGCCCAGCCGCTACGGCCCGTCCACGGACCAGGAATTCCAGCTCATCGCCAAGCAGCTCAACGACAGCGGACTCTTCGAGGCCGACGTCAAGTCCATCGAGTTCGGGCAGTACGAGAAGGACATCCAGGACGGCAAGTACGGCGTGTACGTGAAGGGCTGGGTGCCCGACTACCCGGACGCCGACAACTTCACGCAGCCGTTCTTCGGCCCGGACAACGTCCTGCACAACAACTACGACAACAAGGAGATCACCGGATCCATCATCCCGTCGACCTCCGCGAAGTCCGACCGCGCCGCGGCCACCACCGACTACAACCGCCTCCAGGACATCGTCGCCGACGAGATCCCGATCCTCCCGCTCTGGCAGGGCAAGCAGTACGCCGTCACCCGCCAGAACGTGACCGGCCTCCAGTGGTCCCTGGACGCCTCCACGGTCTTCCGCTTCTGGGAGATCAGCAAGGGCTGACCGGCCCGGTACGCCCGAAGGGGCCGGCAGTCGCGCACGACGCGACCGACCGGCCCCTTCGGGTACACGGCTACTGCTGTCCGGCCCCCGGCCGCACCAGACCGCTCTCGTACGCGTACACCGCAGCCTGGACCCGGTCACGCAGGCCCAGCTTCGTCAGCACGTGCCCCACGTGCGTCTTCACCGTGGTCTCGCTCACAAACAGATCCGCCGCGATCTCCGCGTTCGACAGACCGCGCGCCACGAGCTTCAACACCTCGACCTCCCGCTCGGTCAACGTGCCCAGCGTGTCCGGAACATGCTCCTCGCCCGACGGCAAATGGCCCGCGTACTTGTCCAACAGCCGCCGCGTGATGCTCGGCGCGAGCATCGCCTCGCCGCCCGCGACCACCCGGATCGCCTGCACCAGCTCATGGGCGGGCGCGTCCTTGAGCAGGAACCCGCTCGCCCCCGCCCGCAACGCCTCCACCACGTACTCGTCCAGGTCGAACGTGGTCAGCACGAGCACCTTCGCCGGCCCGTCCCGCCCCGGCCCGGTGATCTGACGGGTCGCCTCCACCCCGTCCATCCGGGGCATCCGGATGTCCATCAGCACCACATCGGGCTGAAGCGCCCGCACCTGGTCCAGCGCCTGCAGACCGTCCCCGGCCTCACCGACGACCGCCAGGTCCTGCTCGGCCTCCAGGATCATCCGGAAACCGGTGCGCAGCAGTGGCTGGTCGTCGACCAGTAGGACGCGGATCGCCACGGGTGTACCTCGTATTCGTGCGGCGGCTCGACGGACGCCGCCCATTCTGCCCTGACCGGCCCCTCAGGATTCCGTAGGACGACCCGCTCCCGCTTCGTCCCTCGGGACGATCATCAGAGGATAGGCCGGGGGAGTGCCACCGAATTCCGGACACACCGCCCGGTGATCGCACCAGCCGCACAGCTTCGTCGGCCGCGGCCGCCACTCACCCGTCTCCGTCGCCTCCTCGATCGCCTCCCACAACGCGAGCAGCTTGCGCTCCACCCGCTCCAGATCCGCGATCACCGGGTCGTACGTCAACACGTCCCCACTGCCCAGGTACACCAGCTGCAGCCGCCGCGGCACCACCCGCTTCAGCCGCCACACCACCAGCGCATAGAACTTCATCTGGAACAACGCACCCTCGGCGTACTCCGGCCGCGGCGCCTTGCCCGTCTTGTAGTCGACGATCCGCACCTCACCCGTCGGCGCCACATCGACCCGGTCGATGATCCCGCGCAGCCGCAGCCCCGACTCCAGCTCCGTCTCCACGAAGAACTCCCGCTCCACCGGCTCCAGCCGGGTCGGGTCCTCCAACGTGAACCAGCGCTCCACCAGCGCCTCGGCCTCCGTCAGCCAGCGCGCCAGCCCCGCCCCCTCGTCCCCCTCCGGGAACAACTCCGTCAGCTCCGGCTTCGACTCCAACAACCGGTCCCACTGCGCAGGAACCAGTGCCTTCGCCCGCGGCGCCGTACGCTCCTGCGCCGGATGATCGAACAACCGCTCCAGCACCGCGTGGACCAGCGTGCCCCGCGTCGCCGCCGCACTCGGCTTCTCCGGCAACTTGTCGATCACCCGGAACCGGTACAACAACGGGCACTGCATGAAGTCGCTCGCCCGCGAAGGGGACAGCGAAGCGGGCCGGGCAGCACTCGACGCAACAGTGGAGGCTGCGTCGACATCGGCTGCGCCGGGAACCGGACCGGGACTCTTCGTCATGGACGAAACCCTACGACCCGCCGCCGACAGCACGCGCATACCATCGACGCCGAGCCCCCTCGCACTGCATGATCGGAGCATCACGCCGCGCTACCGCGCCCCCCACCGCACCGACCGTGCACCTGGACCACACTGAAAGCACCGCCGGCCGCACCCCGCCGGACAGCACCGAACGAAGGACAGCCGTGGCAGACACCGACGAAACCGGCGAGCGCGCGAACAAGCGCTCCGGCCCGGGCGGCGGACTCCTCATGGGCCGCCCCTTCGGCGTCCCCGTCTACGTCTCGCCCAGCTGGTTCCTCGTCGCCGCCCTCATCACCTGGGTCTTCGGCGACCAACTGGACCGCGTCCTGCCCGACCTCGGCCCCGCCCGCTACCTCGTCTCCCTCTTCTTCGCCGTCGCCTTCTACGCCTCGGTCCTCGTCCACGAACTCGCTCACACGGTCGCCGCACTCCGCTTCAAACTTCCCGTGCGCCGCATCCAGCTCCAGTTCTTCGGCGGGGTCTCCGAAATCGAGAAGGAGTCCGAAACCCCCGGCCGCGAGTTCATCCTCGCCTTCGTCGGCCCCCTGCTCTCCCTCGTCCTCGCCGGCGCCTTCTACCTCGGCATGGAAGTCGTCGACCCGGCGACCGTCCCCGGCGTCCTGCTCGCCGGCCTCATGATCTCCAACCTCCTCGTCGCCGCCTTCAACCTGCTGCCCGGCCTCCCCCTCGACGGCGGACGCATGCTCCGCGCCGTCATCTGGGGCATCACCGGCAACCCCATGAGCGGCACCGTCGCCGCCGCCTGGGTCGGCCGCGGCCTCGCCGTCGCCGTTCTCCTCGGCCTGCCGATGATCACCCACACCGGCATCCTCGGCACCCGGACCGACGACATCGGCGGAATGAACACCGTCATGGACGCCCTCCTCGCCGCGATCCTCGCCGCCATCATCTGGACCGGCGCCGGAAACAGCCTCCGCATGGCCCGCCTCCGCCAACACCTCCCCGAACTGCGCGCCCGCACCCTCACCCGCCGCGCGGTCCCCGTCGAGAACGCCACCCCGCTCTCCGAGGCCCTACGCCGCGCCAACGCCGACGGCGCCCGCGCCATCGTCGTCGTCGACGGCCACGGCGACCCCCTCGCCATCGTCCGCGAAACCTCCATCGCCTCCGTCCCCGAACACCGCCGCCCCTGGGTCGCCGTCAGCACCCTCGCCCAGGAGCTCACCGACGGAATGAAGGTTTCCGCGGAACTCGCCGGCGAAGAACTCCTCGACCACCTCCGCGCCACCCCCGCCACCGAATACCTCGTCGTCGAACCCAGCGGCGAGATCTACGGCGTCCTGTCCACCCTCGACGTCGAGAAGGCCTTCGTAAAAGCCATGGCGCGGCCCCGGTCCTGAAGCCAATACACTGGTCACATGTCCGAACCGACCGGTGCCGCCCGCCGACGCGGGCCCTTCGAGGTCGGGGACCAGGTTCAGCTCACCGACCCCAAGGGCCGCCACTACACGTTCACGCTCGAAGCCGGGAAGAATTTCCACACCCACAAGGGTTCCTTCCCGCACGACGAGCTGATCGGTGCTCCCGAGGGCAGTGTTGTCCGTACCACGGGGAACGTCGCGTACCTCGCGCTGCGCCCCCTGCTCCCCGACTATGTCCTGTCCATGCCCCGCGGTGCCGCCGTGGTCTACCCCAAGGACGCGGGCCAGATCCTGGCCTTCGCCGACATCTTCCCCGGCGCCCGCGTCGTGGAGGCGGGCGTCGGCTCCGGCTCCCTGAGCAGCTTCCTGCTGCGCGCCATCGGCGACCAGGGCATGCTCCACAGCTACGAGCGCCGCGCGGACTTCGCCGAGATCGCCACGGCCAACGTCGAGCGCTACTTCGGCGGCCCGCACCCCGCGTGGCAGCTGACCGTCGGCGACCTCCAGGACAACCTGTCCGACACCGACGTCGACCGCGTGATCCTCGACATGCTCGCCCCCTGGGAATGCCTGGAGGCCGTCTCCAAGGCCCTGGTCCCCGGCGGCATCCTGTGCTGCTACGTGGCCACCACCACGCAGCTCGCCCGGACCGTCGAATCCATCCGCGAGTTCGGCTGCTACGCCGAGCCGCAGCCCTGGGAATCGATGATCCGCAACTGGCACGTCGAAGGCCTGGCCGTCCGCCCGGACCACCGCATGATCGGCCACACCGGCTTCCTCGTCACGGCCCGACGCCTCGCGGACGGCGTCGAACCCCCCATGCGCCGTCGCCGCCCCGCGAAGGGCGCGTACGGCGAGGACTACGAGGGCCCGGGTGGGGGCACCTCCCAGCGGTAGCTGGGGGAAGGGTCGGCGGATCCGCCGACCGCGGCTGACCTCCCACCCGGCCGCCCCGCCAACACCGAGGCGCTGTGGCGCAGTTCCCCGCACGAAGCGGGAACTGCGCCACAGCGCCGTTTCGTTGTTCGGCATATCGGCTCGGCCAGCGCGGACCCGGCCGTTCCACGTCGGTGTGAGGTGTGGCACGATGCTGGCTCCCCGTCACCGTTCGCACAGGAGACACCCCGCGTGCCGCACCGTTCTGCCGAGCTGGCGCCAACCCTGGACCCCCTGGCGCACAACAGAGCCAGGCCCCTGCACTGGCTCGCCACGGCCTCCGCCATGGCCGCCGTGATGGCCACTGCGGGACTCCTCCAGCCGGACGCGGCCGCCACCGGCCCCTCCCCGGCCGCCGCGGCAGGCCCGCAGGCCGTCGCCCCCGACCCCGCCGGGGTCACCTACCCCCTGGACTGCAAGGGCCTCCCGGTAGCCGTCGTGGCCACCGCCCAGGGCGACCTCGACGGCGACGGACGCCCCGAGACCGTGGCCGCAGTCCGCTGCGACGCGGGCTCCGGCACACCGCCCCACGCCCTCTACGTACTGGCGCAGGACAAGGCCCCCGGCGCCGCACCCAGGATCGTCGCGACCCTCCTGGAGGCCGGCCGGCGCCAGACCACGACCGACCTCGCCGTCCGCGACGGCATCGTCACCGCGAGTCTCCTCGGCTACTCCTCGCCCGAGGTTCCGCGCTACAGCCCCGACCTGAAGCAGCTCGCCAAGTGGCGCTGGAGCGGCGGAAAATTCCGCCAGGAGCTGACGAACTCAGATCCCAAGAGTGTTTGAACCATCACTCCGCGTCGGGTCCGTACACCTCGACCCCGTCCGAAACGCGCCTCACGTGGATGCAGTCGCCCGGGCATTCCTTCGCCGAGTCGACCACGTCCTGCAACAGCGTCAGCGGAACCGGAGTGGTCGCCCCCGCCGCCATCAGCAGCTCGTCCTCGGGGCTCTTCACGTACGCCAGACCGTCGATGTCCAGCTCGAACACCTCCGGCGCGTACTGCACGCAGATGCCGTCGCCGGTGCAGAGGTCCTGGTCGATCCAGACCTCAAGCGGCTCGCCGGCCTGCCCGCCGCCGCCCGTGGGAGCCTCCTGCTGCACGGTCATATCTCCTGCCGTTCCCTGCGCTCAGTGATCCGTTTTCGTCACGAGCCACGGCAAGTCGCGCGAGCCCTGACGGGTGTTGAACAGTTCGACCTTACAACCGGCTGCTTTCCGATGTTGATGGGTGGGTATTTCCTTGGCGTGAGGGAGTACGCAAGGGTGAAGATCGGACACACCTCTACCGTCTTTGTGATCTAGGGGTTTCAATCACCACCAGCCCAGGTAGGGTCAGGAAGCGTCCAGCTCCCCTTGGAGGAGGTGAGGACCGTGGCAGCCCACGACGACGACATCAACCGCGGCATCCGGCCCGGGCGAGGGTCTGAGGACCCCGCCGGTCAGGTTGCCTATCTCGAGCAGGAAATCGCCGTCCTGCGACGTAAGCTCGCCGACTCTCCGCGACACACGAGGATTCTCGAAGAGCGGATCGTCGAGCTCCAGACAAATCTGGCCGGCGTCTCCGCGCAGAACGAGCGACTGGCGAATACGCTCCGTGAGGCCCGCGACCAGATCGTCGCGCTCAAGGAAGAGGTCGACCGGCTCGCACAGCCGCCGGCCGGCTTCGGTGTCTTCCTTCAGGCGAACGAGGACGGCACCGTCGACATCTTCACGGGGGGCCGCAAGCTCCGCGTGAACGTCAGCCCCAGCGTCGACCCGGAAGACCTCCGGCGGGGCCAGGAAGTCATGCTCAACGAGGCCCTCAACGTGGTCGAGGCCATGGAGTTCGAGCGGGCCGGGGACATCGTCACCCTCAAGGAGATCCTTGAGGACGGCGAGCGGGCCCTGGTGATCGGGCACACCGACGAGGAGAGGGTGGTGAGGCTCGCCGAGCCGCTCCTGGACATCACCATCCGCCCCGGCGACGCCCTGCTGCTCGAACCCCGCTCCGGCTACGTCTACGAAGTGGTCCCCAAGAGCGAGGTCGAGGAACTCGTCCTCGAAGAGGTGCCGGACATCGACTACGACAAGATCGGCGGCCTGGGCGACCAGATCGAGCTGATCCGCGACGCGGTCGAGCTCCCCTACCTCCACCCGGACCTGTTCAAAGAGCACGAACTGCGGCCGCCGAAGGGCATCCTGCTCTACGGTCCGCCCGGATGCGGCAAGACGCTCATCGCGAAGGCCGTGGCCAACTCCCTTGCCAAGAAGGTCGCCGAGGTGACCGGGCAGCCCGCCGGAAAGTCCTACTTCCTGAACATCAAGGGCCCCGAACTCCTCAACAAGTACGTCGGTGAGACCGAGCGGCACATCCGCCTCGTCTTCCAGCGTGCTCGGGAGAAGGCGAGCGAGGGCACCCCCGTCATCGTCTTCTTCGACGAGATGGAATCCCTCTTCCGCACCCGCGGATCCGGTGTCAGCTCGGACGTGGAGAACACCATCGTCCCGCAGCTGCTCGCCGAGATCGACGGCGTGGAGGGCCTGGAGAACGTCATCGTCATCGGCGCCTCCAACCGCGAGGACATGATCGACCCGGCCATCCTGCGGCCCGGCCGACTCGACGTGAAGATCAAGATCGAGCGCCCGGACGCCGAAGCTGCGAAGGACATCTTCGCCAAGTACCTCAAGGCCTCGCTGCCGCTGCACAGCGACGACCTGTCCGAACACTCCGGCTCGCCCGAGGTGGCCGTCCACAGCATGATCCAGACGGTCGTCGAGCAGATGTACGCCGAATCCGAGGAAAACCGCTTCCTCGAGGTCACGTACGCCAACGGCGACAAGGAAGTCCTCTACTTCAAGGACTTCAATTCAGGCGCCATGATCCAGAACATCGTGGACCGTGCGAAGAAGATGGCCATCAAGGCCTTCCTCGAGCACAACCAGAAGGGCCTCCGGGTCTCCCACCTCCTCCAGGCCTGCGTGGACGAGTTCAAGGAGAACGAGGACCTGCCCAACACCACCAACCCGGACGACTGGGCCCGGATCTCCGGCAAGAAGGGCGAGCGGATCGTATTCATCCGCACCCTCGTCACCGGAAAGCAGGGCGCGGACACCGGACGCTCCATCGACACGGTGGCAAACACCGGTCAGTACCTCTGATCGAACGGGGCGGCTGCGGGTGCCCTCACCGGGCACCCGCAGCCGACTGCTTTGCCGACCGCTTTCCAGCCGGTGACAGGCGACGGCAATGACCGAAATGATCTCCCCACCAGCGCGGAGTGGTTCTAGGCTCTTCCGTACCGCCGGTCGCGCAGTGCGGGGACGGGCACCGCACACGCACCGGAGCACCAGCGGTACTTGAGCGCCGCTCCCGAACGGGAGCGCCGCCGGGCAAGGAGGGCCGCATGACCGTACGGCGAGTAATGGGAATCGAGACGGAGTACGGGATCTCCGTCCCGGGGCACCCGAACGCCAATGCCATGCTCACCTCGTCCCAGATCGTCAACGCGTACGCGGCGGCGATGCACCGGGCGCGACGCGCCCGCTGGGACTTCGAGGAGGAGAATCCGCTGCGGGACGCCCGCGGCTTCGACCTCGCCCGCGAGGCCGCCGACACCAGCCAGCTCACCGACGAGGACATCGGCCTCGCCAACGTCATCCTCACCAACGGCGCACGGCTCTACGTCGACCACGCGCACCCCGAGTACAGCTCGCCGGAGGTCACCAACCCGCTCGACGCCGTGCTCTGGGACAAGGCGGGCGAGCGGATCATGGCCGAGGCGGCCGTACGGGCGGCCCAGCTGCCCGGAGCCCAGCCGATCCACCTCTACAAGAACAACACCGACAACAAGGGCGCCTCCTACGGCACGCACGAGAACTACCTGATGAAGCGGGAAACCCCCTTCGCGGAGATCGTGCGCCACCTGACCCCCTTCTTCGTCTCCCGGCAGGTCGTCACCGGGGCCGGCCGCGTGGGCATCGGACAGGACGGGCGCGAGCACGGCTTCCAGATCAGCCAGCGCGCCGACTACTTCGAAGTCGAGGTCGGCCTCGAAACCACCCTGAAGCGGCCGATCATCAACACGCGCGACGAGCCCCACTCGGACGCGGAGAAGTACCGCCGCCTCCACGTGATCATCGGCGACGCGAACCTCTCCGAAATCTCGACCTACCTCAAGCTCGGCACCACCGCGCTCGTCCTGTCCATGATCGAGGACGGGTTCATCAACGTGGACCTGGCCGTGGACCAGCCGGTGCGCACCCTGCACCAGGTCTCCCACGACCCCGATCTGCACCACCTGATCACGCTCCGCAGCGGCCGGACGCTGACCGCCGTGCAACTGCAGATGGAGTACTTCGAGCTGGCCAGGAAGTACGTGGACGAGCGTTTCGGTTCCGACGCGGACGAGCAGACCAAGGACGTGCTCGTCCGCTGGGAGGACGTGCTCGGCCGGCTGGAGAGCGACCCCATGAGCCTGTCGGGGGAGCTCGACTGGATCGCGAAGCGGGAGATCCTGGAGGGCTACCGCAGGCGCGACGGGCTGGGCTGGGACGCCGCCCGGCTCCACCTCGTGGACCTCCAGTACGCCGACGTCCGGCCCGAGAAGGGCCTGTACAACCGCCTGGTCGCCCGCGGCAAGATGAAGCGGCTGGTGGAGGAGCCGACGGTGGAGCGCGCCCAGGGCAAGCCTCCGGAGGACACCCGGGCGTACTTCCGCGGCCGGTGCCTGGAGCAGTACGCGGACGACGTGGCCGCGGCCTCCTGGGACTCGGTGATCTTCGACCTCCCGGGCCACGACTCGCTCCAGCGGGTCCCGACGCTGGAGCCGCTGCGGGGCACCCGGGCCCACGTCAAGGAGCTCCTGGACCGCTGCCGTACGGCGGAGGACCTGGTACGGGTGCTTTCGGGGCGCTGAACGGGGCTGAAAGGCCTCCGTCCCGGGAATCATGAGAAAACCCGGACGTTATGAAAGTGCGGGGACGAATGCCGGACCCTCCTTGTAGGGTCCGACGTAGGGTCTGATCTTGGGAGAGGTCCCGATCCGGGGCCTTTCTACGTGAGCGTGCGAACCGAGCGGGGTGAGGTAGACATGGCGACCAAGGACACCGGCGGCGGACAGCAGAAGGCGACGCGCTCGACCGAGGAGGTCGAGGAGGCGGCGGTCGAGGAATCGACCGACCTCAAGGAGCGCCAGGAGAAGCTCTCCGACGACGTCGACTCCGTACTTGACGAAATTGACGACGTCTTGGAGGAGAACGCCGAGGATTTCGTGAGGTCATTCGTGCAAAAGGGTGGCCAGTGAGGCGCATCATGGCTGGTTGACCTTCGAATTGAAGGTTTGGGGGCGGGGTGGCCGAGGTGGCGCCTGAGGGTATGAAGCGTTGCTCGCGATGTAAGCGCATTCAGTCATGCGAGGCCTTCGCGAGTAACCGCGCTATGCGGGATGGTCTGCAGGCGTATTGCCGCGAATGCCAGGCCGAGCACTACAAGCAGAAGCAAGAGGCGAAGGGGCGGACGGTGCGGGCGAAGGTTCCCGTGCCGTCCGGGCACAAGCGATGTCCCCAGTGCGGGGAGGTCAAGTCGCATGCGGAGTGGGAGCGGAACAAGACGAGTTCGGACGGTTGGGCCAGCTACTGCCGAGAGTGCCGAGCGCAACGGAACCGAGCTTCGTACTTCAAGCGCCACTACGGCATCACCGAAGCCGAGCGGGATGACATGATCGCCGCCCAAGGCGGGAGCTGCCTGCTCTGTCAGAACGCTCCGGCCGAGCATGTGGATCACGATCATCAGACGGGTAAGGTCCGAGGCGTACTGTGCTTCAGCTGTAACGCAGCGCTGGGGCAGTTCAAGGATCGGCCGGACGTCATACGGCGTGCAGCCGCTTACGTGGAAGGAAACCTGTGGAACCCAACACTCGTAGCACAGGGCGTCTACCGGCAGCCTTCCTGACGCCGGGGTCGTCGTCCTTCATGGACTTCCTGGGCGCGCACTCGCCCGAGATGCTGCCGGGGAACCGCAGGCTCCCCGAGGGTGTCGTCGAGGCGCCGCACGGGACGACCATCGTGGCCGCCACCTTCCCCGGCGGGGTCGTGCTCGCCGGTGACCGGCGGGCGACCATGGGGAACATGATCGCGCAGCGGGACATCGAGAAGGTGTTCCCGGCCGACGAGTACTCCGCGGTGGGCATCGCCGGTACGGCCGGCCTGGCCGTGGAGATGGTCAAGCTGTTCCAGCTGGAGTTGGAGCACTTCGAGAAGGTGGAGGGGGCGACCCTCTCCCTGGAGGGCAAGGCCAACCGGCTCTCCACCATGATCCGGAGCAATCTGGGGATGGCGATGCAGGGGCTGGCCGTCGTACCGCTGTTCGCGGGGTACGACGAGGCCAAGGAGAAGGGTCGCATCTTCTCCTACGACGTGACCGGCGGCCGCTCGGAGGAGCACGGGTACGCCGCCACCGGCTCCGGTTCGATCTTCGCGCGGGGCTCCATGAAGAAGCTCTACCGTCCGGACCTGACGGAGGAGCAGGCCACCACGCTGGTCGTGCAGGCGCTGTACGACGCTGCCGACGACGACTCGGCGACCGGTGGGCCGGACCTGTACCGCCACATCTACCCGATCGTCACCGTCATCACGGACGAGGGGTTCCGCAGGCTGACCGACGACGAGTCGCAGGAGCTCGCCCGTACGGTCACCAACCGTCGGCTGGAGCAGCCCGACGGCCCGCGCGCCGCCCTGCTCTGACCATCCGTCGCCCAGCCCAGAAGAAAGGGACGGATCACCGGTGTCGACTCCGTTCTATGTGTCACCCCAGCAGGCCATGGCCGACCGGGCGGAATACGCCCGGAAGGGCATCGCCCGCGGTCGCAGCCTGGTCGTGCTGCAGTACGCCGACGGCATCGTGTTCGTCGGCGAGAACCCGTCCCGTGCGCTGCACAAGTTCAGCGAGATCTACGACCGGATCGGCTTCGCGGCCGCCGGTAAGTACAACGAGTACGAGAACCTGCGGATCGGCGGTGTGCGCTATGCCGATCTGCGTGGATACACCTACGACCGCGACGACGTGACGGCCCGTGGGCTCGCCAACGTCTACGCGCAGACGCTGGGCACCATCTTCTCCAGCGCCGGCGAGAAGCCGTACGAGGTGGAGTTGGTCGTGGCCGAGGTCGGTGCGACGGCCGCGGGTGACCAGATCTACCGGTTGCCGCACGACGGTTCGATCGTGGACGAGCACGGCTCGGTCGCGGTCGGCGGCAATGCCGAGCAGATCAGCACCTACCTCGATCAGCGTCATCGCGACGGGATGACCCTCGCCGAGGCGCTGAAGTTGGCGGTGCAGGCGTTGTCCAGTCAGGCGAGCGGTGCTGACAAGACGATCCCGGCCGAGCGGTTGGAGGTCGCGGTGCTGGACCGGACGCGGTCGCAGCAGCGCAAGTTCAAGCGGATCCGGGGCCGGCAGCTGGCGAGGTTGCTGGAGGCGGACGTTCCGGCGGCGGCCCAGGCGGATGCCGTGTCGAACGACGAGGCTCCGGAGGACGAGGCGGAGTAGTCGCAGGACGGGGAGAGCCCCGGTCCGCCCGATGGGGTGGGCCGGGGCTCTTGCGTGTTCAGCGGGTGGGTGCGGGGCCGGAGGAGTCGCGGACCACGAGTTGCACGGGGATGTCGGGTGCGGTCCAGGGGGTGCCTTCGAGGACGGCGAGGAGGGCGGTCATGCCCTGTTCGCCGACGCGCTCGGCGGGCAGGCGGACGGTGGTCAGCTCGGGTTCGACGGCCGTGGCGAGGGCCAAGTCGTCGAAGCCGGTGACGGAGAGGTCGTCGGGGACGCGCAGGCCGAGGCGGCGGGCGGCCTTGCAGGCGCCGGCGGCGAGGATGTCGTCGTCGCAGATGACGGCGGTGGGGCGGTCTCCGGGGGCGGTCAGGGCTTTCTCCATGGCCGTGCGGGCGTCGGTGACGGTGAGCGGGGCCCGTACGGTGCGCAGCTCGGCGTGGGGGCCCAGGAGGGCGGCCAGGGCTTCGGCGCGGACGTTGAAGGTCCAGGTGTTGACGGCCGAGGCGAGGTGGAGGAAGCGGCGGTGGCCGAGGGTGAGGAGGTGTTGGGTGACCTGGCGCATGCCGTCGGCCATGGCGAGGTTGACGTGGGCGGCGGCGCGGTCGGCGGTGGGGTCGCTGTCGAGCATGACGAGGGGTAGTTCGGTGCCGCCGATGGCGTCGAGGGCGGCGGCGGCCATGGAGGAGGCGATGACTCCGTCGAGGGCGGCGCGGGCGGAGGCGAAGGGGTCGCGGGCGGGGCCGGTGCCGTCGGGGGAGGGGTAGAGGACGACGCCGAAGCCGTGTTCGGAGGCGATGCGGGCGGCGCCGGTGTAGACGCGGGCGAAGAATTCGTTGGTGAGGGCGGGGACGACGAGGAGGGCGGTGCGGGTGCTGCCGAGGCGAAGGTTGCGTGCGGCGAGGTTGGGGCGGTAGCCGAGTTGTGTGGCGGCTTCGCGGACCAGGCCGGCGGTGCGTTCGGAGACGCGCCCGCGCCATTTGTCGCCGAGGACGAGGGAGACGGTGGCCTGGGAGACCCCTGCGGCGGTGGCCACGTCCCGGCTGGTGGGTCTCGTCACACGGTGCTCCTGAAGTACGAGGTCGGAGGGGGTGGTGGGGTCGTCCGGGTGGACCCCTCTCGTGCAGCCATGGTACGTATGACGAGTCACGTTATACGTATTACCCCGGTGGGTCCGGGCGGAAAGGGGGCGGACATGGCCGCGGGATACGCGGAGCTGCTCAGGACCAGGCACGCCGCGAGGCTGCTGGTGGGCACGCTCGTCGGCCGGCTGCCCAACGGCACCGGGCCGATCGCGATCGTGTTGTTCACCCGCGCCGAGGGGGGCAGCTACAGCCTGGCGGGTGCCCTGGCCGCCGTGTACGGCCTGGCCAATGCGGTGGGGCAGCCGCTGCTCGGCCGCGCGGTCGATCTGTTCGGGCAGCCCCGCGTGCAGCTGCCGGCCGCCGTGGTCTCCGCGCTGGGCATGGTGTGGCTGGCGCTCGCGGGCACGGGGTCGGCGGTGGTCGCGTACGGCGCCGTCGTGGTCGCGGGGCTCTTCACGCCGCCGCTGGAGGGCGGGCTGCGGGCGCTGTGGCCCGCCGTGCTCGGTGGCAAGGAGGAGCGCGTGCACGCGGCGTACGCCATGGACGCGGTGGCCCAGGAGGTCATGTTCACCGTGGGCCCGTTGCTGGTGACGTTGTGCGTCGCGCTCTGGGACCCGGCCGGGGCCCTGTTGGTGATCAACGCCATCGGGGTCCTGGGGGCGCTCTCCGTCGTGGTCTGCGAGCCCTCCCGTACCTGGCGTTCCGCGCCGCGCGAGGCGCACTGGTTGGGTGCGCTGCGCTCGCGGGGGCTGCTGGCGCTGCTCGGCGCGTTCTTCTTCGTGGGCACGGCCCTGGGGTCGATCACCGTGGCCGGTGTCGCGTACGCCGATGACCACGGGGGGCAGGCGGTGTACGGCTGGCTGATGGCGGCGCTGGGGCTGGGCGCGCTGGTCGGCGGGGTGCTGTACGGGGCCCGGCAGTGGTCGGGTGCGCCCGAGCGGCGGCTGCGGCTGTTGGTGGGGCTGCTGGCGGTCTGCTACCTGCCGCTGATGCTGATTCCGGGTCCGGTGGCCATGACGGGGCTGTCGGCGGTGGCCGGCGTTTTCCTCGCGCCCTCCCTCGCCTGTGCGTTCATCGTCGTGGACCGGCACGCCCCGGCGGGCACGGTGACGGAGGCGTTCTCCTGGCTGGTGACGTTCTTCGGGGTGGGTGCGGCCATCGGTACGGCGGCGGCCGGGCCGGCGGTGGAACTGGGAGGTACGGCGACGGGGTTCGGCGTGGCGAGCGTCGCCGGTGCGGCGGCGCTGCTGGTTCTGATGGCCACTCAGCGGGTGCTGGCCGCTCCGGGCCCGACCCGCAGGGTGACCGGTTCGGCGGTAGGTCCTTCGGGGGTTCCTTCGGGGGGTGCGGCCGAGGGGCCGGTGGAGGGCGCTGCGGGCGGCTCGGGGGAGGGTCCTGTGGAGCGGTTCGTCGGCAACTGATCGAAACGGCGTTCTCGAACCCGGTTTCAGAACAGTGCGAAAGGCGTAATGTTCAGTCATGGACCGCCGCATTTTCGGGCTGGAGAACGAGTACGGCGTCACGTGCACGTTCAGGGGACAGCGCCGACTGTCTCCTGACGAAGTGGCGCGCTACCTCTTCCGCCGTGTTGTGTCATGGGGCCGCAGCAGCAATGTGTTCCTGCGGAACGGCGCCCGCCTGTACCTCGACGTGGGTTCGCATCCGGAATATGCAACTCCTGAATGCGACAACGTGACCGAACTGGTCACGCACGACAAGGCGGGCGAGCGCATTCTGGAAGGTCTGCTCGTCGATGCCGAACGGCGCCTGCACGAGGAGGGAATCGCGGGCGACGTCTATCTCTTCAAGAACAACACCGACTCGGCGGGCAACTCGTACGGCTGCCACGAGAACTATCTGGTGGCCCGGCACGGGGAATTCTCCCGCCTGGCGGACATCCTCATTCCGTTCCTCGTCACGCGGCAGCTGATCTGCGGCGCGGGCAAGGTGCTGCAGACCCCTCGGGGTGCGGTCTACTGCGTGAGTCAGCGCGCCGAGCACATCTGGGAGGGCGTCAGCTCCGCCACGACCAGGTCCCGGCCGATCATCAACACCCGCGACGAGCCGCACGCGGACGCCGAGCGCTACCGGCGGCTGCACGTGATCGTCGGTGACTCGAACATGTCCGAGACGACCATGCTGCTCAAGGTGGGGGCCACCGACCTGGTGCTGCGCATGATCGAGGCGGGCACGGTGATGCGGGACCTGACCCTGGAGAACCCGATCCGGGCCATCCGCGAGGTCAGTCACGACATCACGGGCCAGCGCAAGGTGCGCCTCGCCAGCGGTCGGGAGGCCTCGGCGCTGGAGATCCAGCGCGAGTACTACGACAAGGCCGTGGACTTCGCCGAGCGCCGGGGGATCCGTACCGGCACGGTGGACCAGGTGCTGGAGCTGTGGGGTCGCACCCTCGACGCGATCGAGGCGGAGGAGCTGGACCGGATCGGGACCGAGATCGACTGGGTCATGAAGTACCAGCTGATCGAGCGGTACCGGGCCAAGCACGGCATGACCATGTCGAACCCGCGGGTGGCCCAGATAGACCTCGCGTACCACGACATCCACCGCCGCCGCGGGCTGTACTACCTGCTGGAACGCAAGGGGCAGGCGGCGCGGATCTGCAATGACCTGAAGATCTTCGAGGGCAAGTCGGTGCCCCCGCAGACCACGAGGGCGCGGCTGCGCGGCGACTTCATCCGCCGGGCGCAGGAGCAGCGGCGGGACTTCACGGTGGACTGGGTGCACCTCAAGCTCAATGACCAGGCGCAGCGGACCGTGCTGTGCAAGGACCCGTTCCGGTCGGTGGACGACCGGGTGGAGAAGCTGATCGCAGGCATGTGACATCGCGCTGATCTTGGCCGGGGCTCCGTACGGATCTCGTACGGGGCCCTGCCCACGCCTTAGAGTGGCGGCGACCGCTTGCCGTCTGAGATCTGAGGAACCCGTGCGCCGACTTGCCGGCCTGCTTGTCGTACCCCTTCTGCTGCTGTCGACAGCAGCCTGTGGCGACAGCGGCTCCGACTCCGCCCAGATGAAGAACGGGGCGCCCGCGATCACGAAGGGCGCCAAGTTCGGAGAGACCCCCACCCTGTCGAAGGCCCAGGGCACCCCGCCGAAGGAACTGAAGGTGGTGACCATCAGCGAGGGCGACGGCCCGGCGCTGAAGAAGGGCGACGTCGCCCAGGTCAACTACTACGGCCAGGTGTGGGACGGCAAGGAGCCGTTCGACCAGAGCTTCGGCAAGGGCAAGCCGTTCGACGTGACCATCGGTGCCGGCATGGTCATCAAGGGCTGGGACCAGGGCCTGGAGGGCAAGAAGGTCGGCAGCCGCCTGGAACTGGTGATCCCGCCGGACCTGGGCTACGGGGAAAAGGGCTCGGGCGACAAGATCAAGCCGAACGCCACGCTGGTCTTCGTCGTGGACATCGTCAAGGGCACCACCGTCCCGGTCTCCGCCACCGGCAAGGAGGTCGCGCAGGACAACAAGGACCTGCCCAAGGTCGGTACGAACACGGACGGCAAGGAAGTCTCCGTCACCGTCCCGAAGGACGCCGCGCCGCCCACCAAGTTGGTTTCGAACTACGTCCTCGAAGGTGACGGACCTGAGGTCAAGGACACCAACAACGTCGTGGTCAAGTTCAACGGCAAGACGTGGAAGGACGACAAGACCTTCGAAAGCACGTACGCCACCGACCAGACGGTGACCTGGCCGATGGAGCAGCTCTCGGTCAAGGGCCTCAAGGACGGGCTGCTCGGCAAGAAGGCCGGCAGCCGCATCCTGCTGGTCATCCCGCCGGACCAGGCGTTCGGCGACAAGGAGCAGGGGACCATCCCGGCGAACTCGACGCTGGTCTTCAGCCTCGACATCCTCGCCGTGATGTAAGACTGTCCCAGTTGACCTGATTGAGTTATGAGGAGCAGTTCCGTGAGCGACAAGCTCGAGAAGCCCGAGATCGACTTCCCCGAGGGCCCGGCCCCCACCGACCTCGTCATCGAGGACATCTGGGAGGGCGACGGCGCCGAGGCGGTCGCCGGTTCCAAGGTCTCGGTCCACTACGTGGGCGTGGCCTTCTCCACCGGTGAGGAGTTCGACGCCTCCTGGAACCGCGGCGCCCCGCTGCAGTTCATCCTGGGCATCGGCCAGGTCATCTCCGGTTGGGACCAGGGCGTCCAGGGCATGAAGGTCGGCGGTCGTCGCAAGCTGACGATCCCCGCCCACCTCGCGTACGGTGACCGCGGCGCCGGCGGTGCCATCAAGCCGGGCGAGACGCTGATCTTCGTCTGTGACCTGATGGGTGTCTGATCCGGCATCCCGTGATCGGTGAAGGGGCCCCCGCCGTCAGGCGGGGGCCCTCGCTTTTGCCGGGGCCCGCCGGGGCGGTACGGTCAACGGTCACGGACGTGTGTCGTGCGTGTCGTGCAACGTGTAGGCGGAGAAGGGCGGAAGGGCGTCGATGGCGATTGCCAAGTCCGAGCGGCTGATGAATCTGGCGCTGTGTCTGCTGGGGACCCGTCGGCCGCTGAGCAAGCGCGAGTTGCGCGGCTCCATCGAGGCCTACATGGAAGCGGGCAACGACGAGTCCTTCAACCGCATGTTCGAGCGGGACAAGGACGATCTGCGTGAACTCGGCCTGGTCATCGAGACGGTGGAGAACCTGGAGGGCGAGACCGGTTACCTCGCCCGCCGCGACAGCAACCGGCTGCCGCCCGTCTCCCTGGACGCCGAGGAGGCCGCCGCGCTGGGGCTCGCGGCCAAGGTCTGGCAGCAGGCCCGTCTCGCCGGAGCCGCCAGCGGGGCCCTGCAGAAGCTGCGCGCGGGCGGGATGCCGGAAGCGGAGGACCCGTACGAGGGCCAGCACAGTGCCATCGAGCCGCGCATCCCGGTCCACGAGGCGGCCTTCGAACCGCTGATGCTGGCCTGCCGCGACCGCCGGCCGGTGGTGTTCGACTACCGCAAGTCCACCGCCGCCCGCCCCGAGACCCGTCAGGTGGAGCCGTGGGCGCTGGAGTGCTGGCGCGGCCACTGGTACCTGGCGGGCTACGACCGCGACCGCGGGGCGGAGCGGGTGTTCCGGCTCTCCCGGATCACCGGAAAGGTCCGCTCCAGGGCGGCCAAGTACACCGCGGAGGTTCCGGACGTGGTCACCGTACGGGAGACCGTGGCGAGCTGGGCCGGGGAGAGCGCGGACCGCTCCGCGCTGATCCGGCTGCGGGCCGGGGCCGGCTACCCGCTGCGGGCCAAGGCCACCGCCGTGCGCGAGGGCGCGGACGGCTGGGACGAGCTGGAGATCCCGTACGGGCACGGGCTGGACGCGTGGCTCGTCGAGTTCGGGCCGGACGTGGTGGTGGTGGAGCCCGCCGACCTGCGGGCGGACGTCGTGGACCGACTGCGCGCCGTCGCCGGGGGCTGAGGCCGCCGCCCCGGCGGGCCGGCCCCGCCAAGGCCCGCCGCACGATCCGCACCGTCCCGCACCGTCCGCACAGATCGCACCACCGCACCGTTCGCAAGACGTGCCCTGAGGGGGAGACGTACCAGCATGGCTGCCAACGCCATCGACCAGACCCGCCGGATGCTGTCCCTGGTGACGTACCTGCGCGAGCGCCCCGGGGCGCACGTCGCCGACGTCGCCCGCGCCTTCGGCATCACCGAGGACGAGCTGATCTCGGACCTCGACGTGCTGCCCATGTGCGGGACCAGCTTCCGCGGCGGGGACCTGCTCGACATCGACACCGACGGGGAGCGCATCTGGTGGCGCAACCCCGACGCGTCGGGGGAGTCCACCGCCGAGCCGCTGCGCCTCGCCGCCGACGAGGCCACCGCGCTCCTCGTCGCCGCCCGCGCGGTGGCGACGCTGCCGGGCCTGCGCGAGAGCGATCGGGACGCGTTGCTGAGGGCCACCGCGAAACTGGAGGCCGCCGCGGGCGAGGCGGCCGGAGCCAGTTCCCGGCTGTCGGTGACCTTCGAGGCGGAGGGCGGGGTCTTCGCGGACGTCGACCGGGCCATCGCGGAGCGCCGGCGGCTGTGGCTGCGCTACTACTCTCCGGCGCGGGACGAGCTGACCGAGCGCACGGTCGACCCGATCCGGCTGTTCGCGGTGGGGCACACCTATATGGAGGGCTGGTGCCACCTCTCCGAGGCGCGGCGCACCTTCCGCCTGGACCGGGTCGCCGAGATCCGGCTGCTGGACGAGCGGGCCGAGCCGCCCGCCATCGAGCCGCGGGACCTGTCCGAGGGGCTCGTACAACCGTCCGCCGAGGATCCGGAGGTCGTCGTCGAGGTGGGTCCGGGCGGTCGCTGGGTCGCCGAGTACTACCCGCACGACAGTGCCGAGGAGCTGTCCGACGGGGGTCTGCGGATCACGCTGCGCAGCCCGGACCCGGCCTCGCTGCGCCGCCTCGCGCTGCGGCTGGGGCGGGAGGGCCGGATCGTGGCGCCCGTGGAGTTGGCGGACAGCGCGCGGCAGGCGGCCCGGGAGGCCCTCGCCGGGTACGGGGAACAGGGCTGAGCAAGGAGAAGTAGCGGGGCGGCACCGGGCCCGGGCCCTACGCGGGCGTCCGGTACGGGGTCGTACCGGACGGAAAGAACGGCTGAGGGGAGCACCGAGCGATGTCGCCAATGTCCGGGCCACGGGGTGTGCGTGCCGCGGCGGGGCCGCCGGGGCGGTCCGGGACGGTCGAACCGGTCTCCTTCAAGGCGGCCTGTACCGACTGCCGTGCCCGCTTCGAGTTGCCCGCGGGGGCGCTGAGACTGGTGATCGGCGGGAGCCGGCGGACCACGTTCTACTCCTTCACCTGTCCCGAGTGCGGGGCTTGCGTGCGCAAGCCGGCGGGGGAGCGCATTGTGGAACTGCTGACCGGCGGCGGCGTGAGCACCCTGCGCAGCATCTGAGGGGGCCGGTGGCCTAGGCTCGTCCCATGCTGTGGCCGATGCTCGCAATCGCCCTGGGGTTCCTGGGGCTCGCCGTTCTCGCCGTTCTCGCCCTACGCGTCTACGTGGAGGTGCGGCGGCTGTCCGGCCAGGTGGCGCGGGCCAGCCGTCGGATCACGGACGCCTCGCAGGACCTGGAGCGTGCGGCGACGGATCTGGCGCGGGCCGGGCGGGCAGCAGGCCCGTGACCGCGGGCCCGAGCCCCGCACGTCTCTGGAAAGTAGGGGACGGGACCCGTACCGTCGGTCGCAGTCGTGCGCAAGGCGTGGTACCCCAGGGGATTGCCGGGCGTTAACCCCCGGGGGTTACGATCCTTTCTTGAGCGGTCACGGACCACGGTCCGGGCCGCCGACACCACAACCAGCCGTTTCGGTGAGAAGGAAGACACACATGATCGGCAATATGAAGCCCCTTGAGATCCTTCTGATCATCGCTGTCATCGTGCTGCTGTTCGGTGCGAAGAAGCTCCCCGAGATGGCCCGCTCCCTCGGCAAGTCGGCCCGCATCCTCAAGAGCGAGGCCAAGGCCATGAAGAACGACGGCGCGGCCGAGGACGCCGGCACCGCCGCGACGGTCGCGGACCAGGCCCCGCAGCAGGCTGCCGCTCCCCGCACCATCAAGGCCGCGCCCGGCGACGTGACCAGCTCGCGGCCCGTCAACGAGCCGAACCACACCACCCAGGGCTGATCGTCCGACCGCGCCGCCGCGGTCACGATCATGCCGGTCAGCTGCAACGAGACAAGGGACGTGGGTTGCTCAAGTCTGCCCGCAAGCAGGGGAAGCAAAGCAAGCAGGAGAAGGACGCCGAAGGGCGGATGCCGCTTGTCGAGCACCTGCGTGAGCTGCGAAACCGCCTGCTGAAGTCGGTCCTGGCGATCCTCGTGATCACCGTCGTCGCCGCCTTCTCCTACAAGAACCTCATCGACTTCATGCTGAAGCCGATGCTGGACTCCGTCGGCTGCACCGACGGGGTGGTCTCGCAACGCAACGGCCGGCCCTGCGCCGACATGACCGTGAACGGCCTCATCGCGCCGTTCTCCATCGCCCTCAAGGTCTCGCTCACCGCCGGTGTGGTGCTCTCCGCCCCGGTGTGGCTCTACCAGCTGTGGGCCTTCGTCGCCCCCGGCCTGCACAACCACGAGAAGCGTTACGCGACGGGCTTCGTCGCGGTCGGCGCCCCGCTGTTCGGCGCCGGCGCCGTACTCGCCTACAAGCTCCTGCCGCAGACCGCCACGATCCTCCTCGACTTCACCCCCGAGCACGCGCGCAACCTGCTCCCGGTCGACGACTACCTCGACCTGGTCACGCGCATGGTCGTCGTCTTCGGCCTGGCGTTCGAGCTGCCGCTGCTGCTGATTCTTCTGAACTTCACCGGGGTCCTCACCGCGAAGCGGCTGGCGAGCTGGTGGCGGGCCATGGTGCTGGGCATCACGATCTTCGCCGCGTTCGCGACGCCCACCGGCGATCCGCTGACCATGCTGTCGCTGGCCGCACCGATCGTCGCCCTCTACTTCGTCGCGCTCGGCATCTGTCTGGTCAACGACCGCAGGCGGGGCCGCAACAACCCCGATGCGCTCCTCGACGACGACGAGGCCGCCGAGATCGACCTCACGCCCGCGCCGATCGGGGAGCTGGAAGCGGTGCAGGCCCCGACCGCCCTGCCCGAGCAGGCCGACGGCGGACGCCGGCAGATCAACGGTTACGACGACGCCACCTGACAGGTACATTCCTCCCCCATGACTACGTGTGGGGGGAACCCCAGTGAGCGCTGAGATCACCCTCTTCGTCAATCCCGCCGCAGGCCGCGGCCGGGGCGCACACGCAGCGCAGCCGGCCGCTTCCGCACTCCGGGCCGCCGGGTTCTCCGTACGGACGGTCCTCGGCGCCGATGCCGGGGACGCACTGGCCCGGCTGCGCACCGCCGTCCGCGAGGGCACCGGGGCGGTGATCGCCGTCGGTGGCGACGGGATGGTCTCGCTGGCGCTCCAGGCCCTGGCCGGCACGCTGGTGCCGCTCGGGGTGGTCGCGGTGGGGACCGGCAACGACTTCGCGCGGGCGCTGGGGCTGCCCGTACGGGAGCCCGCACAGGCGGGCCGGCTGGCCGCCGAGGCGCTCAAAGAGGGCCGGGTCCGCGAGATCGACCTCGGTCGGGCCGCCGCGGGATCCCCCCGGACGGACACCGGCGGGACCTGGTACGGGACCGTGCTGTGCTCCGGCTTCGACTCGCGCGTCAACGACCGGGGCAACCGGATGCGGCTGCCGGCGGGCCGGTTCAAGTACGACCTCGCGATGCTCGCGGAACTAGCCGCCTTCACGCCGATCCCGTACCGGATCACCCTCGACGACGGCCCGGTGATGGAGACCGAGGCCGTGCTGGTGGCCGTGGGCAACGGCTCCTCGTACGGGGGCGGCATGCGCATCTGCGCGGACGCCGTGCCCGACGACGGACTCTTCGACGTCGTGGTCGTCGGCGACTGCAGCCGGTCCACGCTGCTCAAGGTCTTCCCGCGGGTCTACCGCGGGACCCATCTGAGCCACCCGAAGGTGACCGTCCACCGGGCCGCGAAGGTCACGCTGGAGGCCGCCGGGATCACCGCCTACGCGGACGGGGAGCCGCTCGGACCGCTGCCCGTGACCGCCGAGTGCGTACCGGCGGCCCTGCGGGTCCTCGGGTAGGGCGGCGCCGGACCGCGGGCCCGGTCCCGGAGCCCGGGGTTCGGCATAAAGATCGCGACTGTTGTCAGAGCCGGCGGGTAGGCTCGACAACAAGATGACCGAAGAACTCTCACCCGCCGAGCGGTACGCCGCTGCCCGGATCCGCGCCGCCGAAGAGGCCTCCGCCCTGGCCCCCTTCCGCGAGATGTACGAATTCGACCTGGACGCGTACCAGGTCGACGCCTGCAAGGCACTGGAAGCGGGCAAGGGCGTGTTGGTCGCCGCCCCGACCGGCTCGGGCAAGACCATCGTCGGCGAGTTCGCCGTGCACCTGGCCCTGCGGCAGGGCCGCAAGTGCTTCTACACGACGCCCATCAAGGCCCTGTCGAACCAGAAGTACGCGGACCTCGTCAAGCGCTACGGCGCCGCCAAGGTGGGCCTGCTGACCGGTGACAACAGCGTCAACCCGGAGGCGCCCGTGGTCGTGATGACCACCGAGGTGCTCCGCAACATGCTGTACGCGGGCTCGCAGTCGCTGCTGGGCCTGGGCTACGTGGTGATGGACGAGGTCCACTACCTCTCCGACCGGTTCCGCGGAGCCGTCTGGGAAGAGGTGATCATCCACCTCCCCGAGTCCGTGACGTTGGTGTCGCTGTCGGCCACCGTGTCCAATGCCGAGGAGTTCGGCGACTGGCTCGACACCGTGCGCGGCGACACCGCAGTGATCGTCTCCGAAGAGCGCCCCGTCCCGCTGTGGCAGCACGTCATGGCCGGACGCCGGATCTACGACCTCTTCGAGGAGGAGTCCGACCACGGAGGCCGTGGCTCCGCACGCCGCGAGGTCAACCCCGACCTGCTGCGCATGGCGCGCGAGGAGAACAGCCGCACGTACAACCCGAAGGAACGGCGGCGCGGCAAGATGGTCCGCGAAGCCGACCGCGAGCGCGAGCGGCGCTCCCGCAGCCGGATCTGGACCCCCGGCCGTCCCGAGGTCATCGGCCGGCTCGACGGCGACGGGCTGCTGCCCGCCATCAACTTCATCTTCAGCCGGGCCGGCTGCGAGGCCGCCGTCCAGCAGTGCCTGTACGCGGGCCTGCGTCTCAACGACGACTCGGCGCGGCTGCGGGTCCGCGAGATCGTCGAGGAGCGGACCGCTTCCATCCCCACCGAGGACCTGCACGTCCTCGGGTACTACGAGTGGCTCGAAGGCCTGGAGCGGGGCATCGCCGCGCACCACGCCGGCATGCTGCCCACCTTCAAGGAGGTCGTGGAGGAGCTCTTCGTCCGCGGCCTGGTCAAGGCCGTCTTCGCCACCGAGACCCTCGCGCTGGGCATCAACATGCCCGCGCGCACGGTGATCCTGGAGAAGCTGGTCAAGTGGAACGGCGAGCAGCACGCCGACATCACCCCCGGCGAGTACACGCAGCTCACCGGCAGGGCCGGGCGGCGCGGCATCGACGTCGAGGGCCACGCGGTGGTGCTCTGGCAGCGGGGCATGGACCCGGCGGCGCTCGCCGGGCTCGCGGGCACGCGTACGTACCCGCTGCGCTCCAGCTTCAAGCCCTCGTACAACATGGCCGTGAACCTGGTCCAGCAGTTCGGGCGGCACCGTTCGCGCGAGCTGCTGGAAACCTCCTTCGCGCAGTTCCAGGCCGACCGCTCGGTCGTCGGGATCTCCCGGCAGGTGCAGCGCAACGAGGAGGGCATGGACGGTTACCGGGAGGGCATGACCTGCCACCTCGGGAACTTCGAGGAGTACGCGCAGCTGCGCCGCGACCTGAAGGACCGGGAGACGGACCTGGCCAAGCAGGGTGCGGCCCAGCGCCGCGCCCAGGCGGCCGGCTCGCTGGAGAAGCTCAAGCCGGGCGACATCATCCACGTGCCGACCGGCAAGTTCGCCGGGCTCGCGCTGGTCCTCGACCCGGGCGTACCGGCCGGGCGGGTCAACGGGCACCGCGGCCACGAGTACACCGAGGGCCCGCGCCCGCTGGTGCTCACCGCCGAGCGGCAGGTCAAGCGGCTCGCCGCGATCGACTTCCCGGTCCCGGTCGAGGCCATCGAACGGATGAGGATCCCCAAGACCTTCAACGCCCGCTCGCCGCAGTCCCGTCGGGACCTGGCCTCCCAACTCCGGGCGAAGGCCGGGCACATCACGGTGGAACGGCGGGGCCGCGGCCGGGCCGCTGCCGCCGACGACCGCGAGATCGCCCGGCTGCGCGCCGCGCTGCGGGCACACCCCTGCCACGGCTGCGACGAGCGCGAGGACCACGCCCGTTGGGCGGAGCGCTACCACCGCCTCAAGCGGGACACCCAGCAGCTGGAGCGGCGCATCGAGGGCCGGACGAACACCATCGCCCGCACCTTCGACCGGATCCACGCGCTGCTCACCGAGCTGGACTACCTGCGCGAGGACGAGGTCACCGTGCACGGCAAGCGGCTCGCCCGGCTGTACGGGGAACTCGACCTGCTGGCGTCCGAATGCCTGCGCGCCGGGGTCTGGGAGGGCCTGAGCCCGGCTGAGCTGGCGGCCTGCGTCTCGGCGCTGGTCTTCGAGTCGAGGCAGTCCGACGACGCGGTGGCGCCGAAGGTGCCGGGCGGCGCGGCGAAGGCCGCGCTGGGCGAGATGGTCCGGATCTGGGGCCGGCTCGACGCGCTGGAGGAGGAGCACCGCATCAACCAGGCGGAGGGCGTCGGACAGCGCGAGCCGGACCTGGGCTTCGCCTGGGCCGCGTACCAGTGGGCCTCCGACAAGAGCCTGGACGAGGTGCTGCGCGAGGCGGAGATGCCGGCCGGCGACTTCGTGCGCTGGTGCAAGCAGGTCATCGACGTGCTGGGGCAGATCGCGGCTGCGGCCCCGGCGTCCTCGGCTCCGCCGTCCTCGCAGGGCGGGAGCACGGTGGCGCGAAATGCCCGCAAGGCCGTTGACGCGCTGCTTCGGGGCGTGGTGGCCTACAGCTCGGTCGGCTAGGCGGTCTTGGGGCTTCCTAGGCGGCCGGTTCGCGGTTCACCCGGTTCCGCCGGATGCGCGGGGAGCCGAAGGACGCCGTACTGCACGTTCCTCGCCGCCACCTCCGCGAGTATCGAACTGGGCCGGGACCAGGCGGGTTTGGTCCCGCACGGTGCGGTGAAGGCCGGCGCGCGGACAAGCGTGGGTTACCCGGCCCAGCCCTCGAAGTCCTCCCAGGCCCGCAGGGACAGCCCGCTCTCGAACCGGTGCGCGGCGCCGGTGACCGGATCGGTGAACGCCACGGCGCGGGCCAGGAGTTGGAGCGGCCGGCGGTAGTCGTCCGGTGCCGGGTCGGTGACCTGCGGATACACCGGATCGCCGAGGATCGGCAGGCCCAGGCCGTTCATGTGCACGCGCAGCTGGTGGGTGCGGCCGGTGTGCGGGGTCAGCCGGTAGCGACCCAGGTCCCCCTTGGTGCCGACGAGTTCGATCAGGCTCTCGGCGTTCGGTTCGCCGCCCGGGACCTCGACCGCGGCCATCACCCCGCGGGTCTTCTCGATGCGGCTGCGGATCGTGCGGGGGAGGTCGACCGCCGGGTCGTGGCGGGCGAGGGCCTCGTACTCCTTGTGGACCCGGCGCTCCTGGAAGAGCAGCTGGTACGCGCCGCGGTCCTCGGGGCGGATGCTGAACATCACCAGCCCGGCGGTCAGCCGGTCCAGCCGGTGTGCCGGGCTCAGCTCGGGCAGGTCGAGCTCGGCGCGCAGCCGGGCCAGGGCGGTCTGGGTGACATGGCTGCCGCGCGGTGTGGTCGCCAGGAAGTGCGGCTTGTCCACGACCAGGAGGTGCGCGTCCCGGTAAACGGTGCGGATCGGGAACGGCACCGTCGCTTCCGGCTCCATGTCCCGGTGGAACCACAGGTAGGCCCCCGGCTCGTACGGATCCTCCGCGCGCAGGACCCGACCGCCGGCGCCGAACACCCGCCCGCCGCGCAGCAGCAGCTCGATGGACCCGGCGCCACGGGTGCCGGCGTAGCGCGCGGCGAGGTAGCCGCCGAGGTCGTGCCACCGCCCGTCCGGGTCGGCGGGCAACCGCAGCCGGACCGGGTCGATGCCGGCGACCTGGGGGAGGGGCGAGGGGGGTGCCTGGGCTCTGCGTCTCATCGGGTCCAGGCTATGCGGCTACGGACGGGTGAAAGTGCCGAGGTGGTCGGCGTCCAGGTACTCGATGCGGACCGTCCCGTCGCCGAAGGTCACGCCGGTGCGGCCGACCGCGTTCTCGCCGGTGGTCACGTAGCTGAAGGTGTCGCCGTCGTAGTGGGTGAGCGGGAAGCGCATCGGCTTCGGGCCGAGGGAGAGGGTGAGGCCGCCGTTGCCGTTGGCCGTCACGGTCAGCTTCCCGTAGTACGGGTTGTCGTAGGTCCCGGTGTACGCGCTGTCGGCGCGGGCCGGCTTGGCACCGGCGGGCGGGTGGGCGTAGTCGGTCGGAGAGCGGCCCGCGTCGTCCAGCTGGGCGTACATCGCGGCGGCGATCGCCAGCCAGTCGGCGGTCGGCTTGCCGTGTTCGGCGGTGTCGAAGAAGTCGAGGGCGATGGCGTCGGCCAGGCCGACCGGGGCGCCGTTGGTGAGGACGACGATGCCGAGCCGTTCCAGGGGGAGCATGGTGACGTTGGTGTTGGCGCCGAGGTCGAAGGCTCCGGAGTGGCTGAGGCGGAGCCGGCCCGCATCGTCGTAGGAGACGTTCCAGCCGAGCCCGTAGAAGCCCGTGTGGTTGGCGGGCGGGGTGGGCGGCTGGGACAGGATCTGGGGCAGGTGCGTGACCGCGAGGGTGTCGGCGGGGACGATCCGCTTCCCGTCGAGGGTGCCGCCCGCCAGCTGGAGCCGCATCCAGCGGGCCATGTCCGGGGCGGTGGAACTCACTCCGCCGGCCGGGGCCTGGGCGTCCGGATCACGGACGAAGCGGGGCGACCACGTGCCGTCTGGGTTCTTGACGTGGGTGGCTGCGTGGTTGGGGGCGTTCGCGAAGGCCGAGAACGCGGTGCTGGTGTGCGTCATGCCGGCGGGCTTGAAGAGGGTGTCCTCGCTGAGTTTCTGCCAACTGGTGCCGTGGGTGCGGGCGACGGCCTCGGCGGCTGCGGTGAAGCCGAAGTTGGTGTACGCGTAGCTCGCGCGGAAGGGGGAGAGGGGCTCCAGGCGCAGGTGGTCGAGGATGTACGACTGGTCGTAGCCCAGGTCTTCGAGCAGGTCCCCGGCGTGGTCGGGGAGTCCGCTGCGGTGGGAGAAGAGGTCGGCGGTCGTGACGTGGTCCGTGACCCAGGGGTCCTTGAGGGCGAAGCCGGGCAGGTCGGCCTCGGTACGGCGGTCCCAGTCGGCCGGGTCCTTCAACGTGCCGGCCACGACCGTGGACGAGATCGGCTTGGAGAGGGAGGCGATCTGGAAGACGGTGTCCGGGTCGACCTTGGCCGTCTCGCCGGTCCGGCGGACTCCGAAGGCCTTGAGGTAGACGACCTCGTCGTGGTGGACGACGGCCACGGAGAGCCCGGGGACGCCCGTGCGGCGCATGCCGTCGGCGATGGCGTTGTCCAGGCGGGCCAGCGCCGTGTCGACGGCCCCGTCGGTGATCTGCGGCTTGGGCGCCGGGGGCGGGCTGGGCTCGGCCGCAGCCGTCCCGGTCGTGGCCAGGACCAACGCGGCCCCGACCGTGATCAGCACGCGGAGCGTGGGCATGCCGCAATTGTCCCGCCGAACGGGTGATCCCACACCCCGGAACCCCACACCCCGGAACCCCACACCCCGGTCCGGCGGCAGGGTCAGGCTGCGGATTCCTGTTCGGCCAGAACCTCGGCGTTCCAGTCGCGCTTGATCGCCCGCCAGCCCTCGTCCGTCTCGCCCAGCCGCCAGTAGCCGGAGATCGACAGGCGCTCCTTGGGGATGCCCCGCTCCAGGCGGAGGTGGCGGCGCAGGCCCTTGACGAAGCCGGCCTCCCCGTGGACGAAGGCGTGGACCTCGCGGGAGGGGAACTCCAGGGCTCTGACCGCCTCGACCAGGGCTTCCCCGACCGGGCGGGTGCCGCGGTGCAGCCAGACCGGGACGGTGCCGTCCGGGGTGGCGATCTTCTGCTCGTCGTCCGGGCCCTCGACCTCAACGAACGCGTGGACGCGCGCACCCCCCGGCATCCGCTCCATCGCCGCGCCGATCGCGGGCAGCGCGCTCTCGTCGCCCACCAGCAGGTGCCAGTCGGCCGCCGGGTCCGGTGCGTAGGCGCCGCCGGGGCCGAGGAAGCGTACGAGCTCACCCGGCTGGACACGGGCCGCCCACGGGCCGGCCAGGCCCTCGTCGCCGTGGAGGACGAAGTCGAGCGTCAGTTCCAGGTGCGTCGGGTCCCACGACCGGACCGTGTACGCCCGCTGGCGCGGCCACGCCTCGCGCGGGTACTGCGCGCGGATCCGGTCGAGGTCCCACGGCGCCGCGTAGGTGACGCCCTCGGGTGCGAACAGCAGCTTGATGTAGTGGTCGGTGAACTCACCCGCGCTGAATCGGGCCAGTCCGGCACCGCCCAGTACCACCCGCACCATGTGCGGCGTCAGCCGCTCGGTGCGTACGACGACTGCGGTGTCGACCTTTCGGGCGCGTCCTTCTGCCACGGCGTCTCCCCTTGCTCCCCTGAAACTTAGGATTACCTAAGTTAGCACCTCACGGGCGGAGCGCGCTGCTGAGGCGCGACACCGCCCCGCCCAGGCCCCATCGGTGGGCGAGCGCCTCGACGAGTTCCGGTTGCGCGGGTGCCGTCGGCAGCGCCGGGTCGAACACCGGCAGCGGCACGTCCGAGGCCACCTGGACCACCTTGGGAGCCACCGCCAGGTACGGCCGGGACTCGTCCAGTCGCTTGCGCTGGGTGGGGGTCAGCTTGGACTTCGGGTCGTCGATCGCCGCGATGATCCCGGGCAGGCTGCCGTACGCGTCCAACAGCTTTGCCGCCGTCTTCTCGCCGATGCCCGGGACACCCGGAAGCCCGTCGCTCGGGTCGCCGCGCAGCAGCGCCAGGTCCGCGTACCCCGGACCGTCCACCCCGTACTTCTCGCGCAGCCAGGCCTCGTCGGTGACCTGGAGCGTGCCGACCCCCTTCAACGGGTAGAGCACGCGCCGCTGCCGGGCGTCGTCGACCAGCTGGTACAGGTCGCGGTCGCCGGTGACGATGTCCACCGGGCCGGTGGCGCGCGCCGTGAGCGTGCCGATCACGTCGTCCGCCTCGTACCCGGCGACCCCCACCCGGGCGATCCCGAACGCGTCCAGCGCCGCCTCGATGATCGGCACCTGCGGGGCGAGGGTGTCCGGGGTCTCCTCCACGTCGGGTCCGGTCTCGGTCTCCACGGCGACCCGGTGGGCCTTGTAGGACGGGATCAGCTCCACCCGCCAGTGCGGCCGCCAGTCGGCGTCCATGCACGCCACCAGATCGTCGGGGCGGTGGTCCTGGACCAGTCGCCCGATGAAGTCGAGCAGCCCGCGCACCGCGTTGACCGGGGTGCCGTCGGGGGCCTTCACGGAGTCCGGCACGCCGAAGTACGCGCGGAAGTAGAGGGAGGCGGTGTCCAGCAGCATCAGGCGTCGAGTCGTCGTCACGGGGACGATGATGCCGCACCCGCGGCCGGCCCCCGGTGACGGCCGGGGGCATGGAAAGTGGCCGCAAGAGCGATGGGAAGCGGCACGGAAGTTTCACCCGGGGCGTAGCCGGGTGATGACTTGCACGCGAAACGGGAGGCGGTTGCTGCGTAAGGTGCTTAGAGCACACCTACGTGCGACGGACGCCGACGGACCAGGACAAGGGGAGGGCAGCCCCGCCATGGACGACAGGGACGGCTCGGACGACAAGGAACGGGACAGGGACGCCAAGGAACCGCTCCGGGTGGGCGTGGCCGTGCGCAAGCGGCGCCGGGCGCTTCATCTCACCCTCGCCGCCGTATCGGCGCGCAGCGGCCTGTCGGTGCCCTTCCTGAGCCAGATAGAGAACGAGCGGGCCCGGCCCAGCATGCGGTCCCTCAAACGGGTCGCGGACGCGCTGGAGACCACGGCCGTCGAGCTGCTGGCCGCGTCCGACACCGCGCGCACGGTGGACCTCGTCCGGGCCGGCGACGAATCCGGGCTCACGCCGGTGCCGGGCGTTCGGCCCCTCGTGCGCGGACACCACCAGCTCCACGCCGTGGAATTCACCGGGGACCAGGACGCCGGCCGCGAGTACCAGCACCGCAACGACGAGCTGATGTACGTCGTCTCGGGCGCGTGCCAGGTGGAGGCCGAGGGGCGGGCGTACCGGCTGGAGAGCGGGGACGCACTGTTCCTGTCCGGTGGAGTACGGCACCGCTGGCGGGCCGTCACCGAGGACACCCGGTTCCTGATCGTGGCGGTCGGGGACCACATCCACGCGACCTCCGAGCCGCCGTCACCGGGACGTTGACCCGGATGCGTCTGGTGTCGCTCGTGCCGTCGCTGACCGAGGCGGTGGCCGTGAGCGCGCCGGGCCTGCTGGTCGGGGTGACCGATTGGTGCACCCATCCCGCGGACCTGGAGGAGCGGGGGGCGGTGCGGATCGGGGGCACGAAGAACCCCGACGTCGCGCGGATCGTGGCGCTGCGCCCGGACCTGGTGATCGCCAACGAGGAGGAGAACCGGGCCCCGGACCTGGCGGCGCTGCGCGCGGCCGGGGTGGAGGTGCTGGTCACCGAGGTGCGTGACCTGCCGCAGGCGCTGGGCGAGCTGCACCGGGTGCTGGTGGGGGCGCTGGGGCTGGCGAGACCGCGATGGCTGGACGACGCCGAGGGCGCGTGGGACCTCCCGGAACCGGCCGACCCGCTGAGCGCCTTCGTGCCGGTGTGGCGGCGGCCCTGGATGGTGCTGGGTCGGGACACCTTCGCTGGCGACCTGCTGGCGCGGCTGGGCGTGCGCAACGTCTACGCCGGACACGCCGATCGGTACCCGCGCGTGCCGGTGGAGGAACTGGCCGCTGCGCGCTGCGACCTGGTGGTGCTCCCGGACGAGCCGTACCGCTTCACGCGGGAGGACGGACCGGAAGCCTTTCCGGGCCGCCCGTCCGCCCTGATCAGCGGTCGCCACCTGACCTGGTACGGTCCCTCGCTGGCCGAGGCCCCGGCCGTGCTGACGCAAGCCCTGCGCGCGGCGCACTGACTCTCCGGACCCGCTCAGCGGGGCGCGGCCAACAGGCGGCCGGTGGTCAGACCGCGCAGCGTGTGGGCGGCGGCCAGGAGCCAGGCGGTCAGCAGGGCCAGGAAGAGGGCGGTCGCGAGCCAGGCGAAGGCGGTCAGGCCGGTGTGACGGGCCAGACCGGCGGCGCCCGTGACGCAGGTGCCGACGGGGAAGGTCAGGGCCCACCAGGTCATGGCGAAGCCCATGCCGTTGCGGGCGGCTCGGACCAGCATCGCGGCGGCGAGGGCCAGCCACAGCAGGGCGAACCCCGTCACGGGGACCCCGTAGACGACCGCGAAGGCACCGAGTGCTCCGGCGTAGGGGGCGTCGATCGCGCGGGGGGCCACGTCGGCGAGCTGGTTGACCGCGGTGGTGGACTGGCCGAGGGGGCCGAGCACCAGGAACAGCGTGGGGGTCAGCGCCAGGGGCAGGGGGCCGTTGACGATCAGTCGGCCGAAGACCAGCGGCAGCATCAGCAGGGTGGCCAGCAGGCTGATGCCGAACATGGCGTAGCAGGCCAGCAGCAGTGTCTCGCGGGGCTGTCCGGCGGGCAGGTGGGGTATCAGCGACGGGCCCAGCGCGGCGGAGACCATGGGGGCGACCAGGGGCAGCAGCCACACGGGGGTGGCGTGCGCGGGCTCGACCTTGTGGTGGACCACCATCAGGTAGGGCACGACCACCGCCATGAGCAGGCCGATCGCCGTGCCGGCGGTGAAGAGCACGGCATCCACGGCGACGGCCGCTCCCTCTCCGATGAGGTCCTTGCCAACGAGGAGGGTTCCGCCGCCGACGGCCAGCAGGGCCATCGCCAGGCAGCCGTAGAACGGGGCGACGGCGGGGTCGAGGAGGTGGGCGCGGGCCTGGTCGCGGTGGTGGAGCCAGTGCCCGGCCCGGGCGGCGAGCACGAGGGCGAGGGCCGCGGCGGACAGCGCCCAGACGATCTGACAGGCCACGCGCTGGCCGGGCACCTGGTACGGGAGGGTCGCGCCGGCGTTGGCGACGATCGCGGTACCCATGACGGAGGCGTACCAGTTGGGGCCGAGGTGACGGAGCGCCGGGAAGGCCTTGTGGGCCTGGGGGGTCCGGGTGGTGGGTTCGTGGGGTCGCACGAGGGTGGTGGCCATGGCCCCAGCGTCGGGCCGGCGCCGGCCCGACGGCAGAGGTCATCCCCCTATGAGGTCATAAACTGACTTTATGGGTAACGAGGAGTGGGTTCCGCTGGCGCACCGGGTACCGGACCTGGGAGCGCTGGAGCTGCTGCTCGCGGTCGCGCGGATCGGCAGCCTGAGCGGTGCGGCCAAGCGGATGGGCATCACACAGCCCGCCGCGAGCAGTCGGATCCGGGCGATGGAGACGCGCCTCGGCGTGGCCCTGGTGGACCGTTCGCCGCGCGGCTCGACCCTTACGGCGGAGGGGGCGCTGGTCACGGACTGGGCGCGGCGGGTGGTGGAGGCGGCGGAAGCCTTCGACGCCGGTGCGCAGGCGCTGCGGGGACGCCGCGACTCGCGACTGCGCGTGGCCGCCAGCATGACCATCGCGGAGTACCTGCTGCCCGGCTGGCTGATCGCGCTGCGCGGGCAGCGGCCGGGGACGGCGGTCTCCCTGCACGCGGGGAACTCGGCGGTGGTCGCCCAGCGGGTGCTCGCCCACGAAGCGGACCTGGGTTTCGTGGAAGGCCTGACCGTGCCGGAGGGGTTGGACTCGGCGGTGATCGCACAGGACCGGCTCGTGGTGGCGGTGGCACCGGGGCACCCGTGGACGCGGCGGTCGCGGGGGGTGGAGGCGGCGGAGCTGGCGACGACGGCGCTGATCCTGCGGGAGCGGGGCTCGGGGACCCGGCAGGTCCTGGACGCCGCGCTGGCGGGGTGCGGAGGGCTCGCGGCTCCGCTGCTGGAGCTGGCCTCGACGACGGCAGTGAAGGCGGCGGCGGTGAGCGGGGCGGGACCGTGCGTCCTGTCGGAACTGGCACTGGGCGACGAGCTGGCGGCCCGCAGGCTGGTCGAGGTGCCGGTGGCGGGCGCGGCCCTGGGGCGGGTGCTGCGGGCGGTGTGGCCCGTGGGGGCCCGGCCGGCGGGCCCGGCCCGCGACCTGCTGTCGCTGACCCGAGCTCGCCCCTGATGCACGGCTGATGCACGGCCCCCGCCCGAGGGGCGCCTTCCAGGGCCGGCCCGGCTGGCGCCGGCGGCGCCCCCGGGCGTGGCGAACGCCGGCCGGGTCGGTGCGGGTCGGACCGTTACGCCTACGCCGGCGGCCCCGATGCGGCGGGCGGGCCGCCCGGGGCGGAGGAGGCCCGCCGGCACCGGGAGTTCCCGGTCGACCCGGCGGGGGCGGGGGAGTTCCTCAGGTTCCGCCCGTCCGCCGTCCGCCCGTCCGCCGTCCGCCGTCCGCCGTCCGCTCGTCCGCCCGTCCGCCCGTCTCCCGTCCGTCAGGCGGTGACGGTGGCCGGGGTCAGGGAGGCGGCCTCGACCAGCGCCGACATCACCCGGGTGTCCTTGTCGCGTTCCGGGTGCCATTGGACTCCGAGGACCCAGGGGGCAGGCTCGGGGAGTTCGATGGCCTCCACCGTGCCGTCCACCGCGTGGGCCGAGGCGACCAGTCCGCGGCCGAGTCGGTCGACGGCCTGGTGGTGGTAGGTCGGGACCTGTGCCTCCTCGGGGACCAGTGCCGCGTACCGGGTGCCCGCGACCGGGCGCACGGGATGCCAGGACATGACTCCCGGGGCCTCCACGTGGCCGTCGATGTGCTGGATCAGCGTCCCGCCCAGGGCCACGTTCAGGGCCTGCATGCCCCGGCAGATGCCCAGCAGGGGCGTGCCCGCCGCCAAAGCCGCCCTGATCAGGGCGAGTTCCCACTCGTCCCGCTGCGTCGCGGGGGCGCCCGTACGCGGGTGGCGCTCGGCTCCGTAGCGGACCGGGTCCACATCGGGTCCGCCCGCGACGACCAGGCCGTCCAGTCGGCTCAGCACCTCCGCCGCCGATCCGGGCTCGTCGGGCGGGAGCAGCACGGCTGCGCCTCCCGCCGCCCGGACGAGTTCGTGGTATCCGGTGGGTACGAGGGACGCGGGGAGGTCCCACACCCCGAAGCGGGTGGATTCCTCCACGTAGGTCGTGATGCCGATGAGCGGCCTGGGCACGGTTGCAACCTCCGAAAGCGGTGAGCGGGCGGGAAAGGGCGGTCCAGGGGGGCGGGGTCAGTCGCGGGTCAGTTCCGCCTCGGCTTCCGCCAGTGCCGCGAACTCCTCCTCCGGCGCCGAGGCCACCAGGTGGTGCCGACTGTAGAGCGCGAAGTAGGCCAGGGCGACGCAGTACACACCCAGGGCGATGAACGCCGCGTCCTTGTCCACCAGGAAGGTGGCGACCAGCGCCGACAGGGCGAGGACGAAGGCCGCCGAGGAGGTGGCGATGCCGCCGGGGGTCCGGTACGGACGCTCCAGGCCGGGCTCCCGCTTGCGGAGCACGATGTGGGAGAGGGCCATCAGCGCGTACGAGATGGTGGCGCCGAACACTGCGATGTTGAGCATGCGCGGGCCGTTCCCGGTGGCCGCGGCGAGCGCGAAGCCGATCGCTCCGGGGATGAGCAGGCCCAGGTACGGGGCCTTGCGCTGCGAGGTCAGGGACAGGAAGCGGGGGAGGTAGCCCGCCCGGGAGAGGGCGAACAGCTGGCGCGAGCCGGCGTAGATGAGGGAGAAGAACGAGGCCACGAGCCCGGCCAGGCCCGCGTAGTTGACGAAGGTCTTGAGCCAGGACAGGCCGGGATTGCCGTCGAGGGCGACGACCAGCGGGTTCCCGGCGTCCTTGATGGCGTCGGCGCCGCGCGCCCCGGTCGAGGCGAGGAAGGTCATCAGCGCGAGCAGGACGAGGATGCCCATGGAGATCGACAGGGCCCGCGGCATCGAGCGCACCGGGTCCTTGGCCTCCTCCGCGGCCAGCGGTACGCCCTCGACGCCGAGGAAGAACCACATGCCGAAGGGGAACGCGGCCCAGATGCCGAGGACGCCCAGCGGCAGCCAGGAACTCGCGCCGAAGGCGGCGGGGTCGACGGCGATGTCGTCGAGGCCCGCCGGGTCGAACTCGGTGAAGGCGCCGAGCGCGAAGACGATCAGGGCGAGCACGGCCACGGCGGTGACGACGAGGGAGAAGCGCAGGGCCTCGCCGACGCCCCACAGGTGGATGCCGATGAAGATCGCGAAGCAGGCGAGGTAGACGGGCCAACCGGAGGTGAGGCCGAAGAGGCTCAGGGATTCGACGTAGTCGCCGATGAAGATGGCGATGGCGGCCGGGGCCAGGATGTATTCGATGAGGATCGCGGTGCCGGTGAGGAAGCCGCCCCAGGTGCCGAGCGCCCGGCGGGCGAAGCCGTAGCCGCCGCCTGCCGTCGGCAGGATCGCGGACAGTTCCGCGAGGGAGAAGACCAGGCAGGCGTACATCGCGCCCATCAGGGCGGTGGCGATGGCGAGGCCGCCGAAGCCGCCCTGGGCGAGGCCGACGTTCCAGCCGGAGAAGTCGCCGGAGACGACGTACGCGACGCCGAGGCCGGTGAGCAGCAGCCAGCCGGCGCTGCCGCGGCGCAGCGTGCGCCGCGCGTGGTATTCGTCGTGGCTGTCGCCACCGGCGGGGGAGGTGGCGGGTTCGGACACGGCTGTGCGCCGTGCCCCGGTGTCGTCGGCCATGTGCGCTCCTGCGTAGGGCAATGGTTGTGGGGCGTACCTTTGCCGTAGCGGAGTGGAGTGCGCAAGACCCCTGCGTTAAACAGGGGTTACGAATGCCTCTCCGGCTGCTGCCCGTACCCGCCCCGCTACGCGAGGAATCCGCGCAGCAGCGCCGCCGTTCCGCAGCAGTGTTCGCGCATCACTTCGCGCGCCGCGTCCGCGTTCCGCTCCAGCACCGCCTCCACGAGCGCGGTGTGCTGCTGCTGCGAGTGCTCCAGGTTGCGCACCAGCAGCGGGATGCAGTCCAGCAGGTCGTTCACGGTGGCCCGGACGGCGGCGTACTGGGCCGTGAGGGTGGCGGATCCGGCGAGCTCGCACAGGGTGAGGTGGAAGAGGGTGTCCTGGCGGCGGTAATCGGGCAGCGGGGCGTCGTGGGTGGCGGTCAGGGCGCCGACCAGGCGTTCCGCGCCCTCCTCGGTCAGCCCCTGGGACGCGCAGAGTCCGGCCGCGCCCACCTCCAGGACCTCGCGGAAGCGCAGTGCGTCCTCGATGTCCACGCCGACCACGCGCCGGCGCAGCTCGTCCTCCGTGCCGCCGGCCGGGGGGTCGGGACGGGGGAGCACGAACGTTCCGCCGTACCGGCCGCGCCGCGCCTCCACCAGGCCCTGGTCCTGGAGTACCTTCAGCACCTCGCGCAGGGTGACCCGGCTGATCCCCATCCGTTCCGCCAACTCGCGCTCGGGCGGCAGTCGTTCGCCGCCCGGCACCAGGCCGAGCCGGACCACCTGGAGGATCTGCTCCAGTGCCTCCTCGAAACCGTTGCCCGCCCGCACCTGTCGCAGTACGGGATTAAGCCGCGCGATCGCGCCGCCTTCGCTCGCCGTGTCGGTCATCTCGGCTCCGCCCCTTCCCAAGCAATGGTTCTATTCAATACCTTAGGCCCCCTCGGCTCACCGAAGGAGAGATTCCAGTGGTAGACCGCAAGCCGCCGCTCGCGCCCGAGGAGCTCCGCGCCCTCGTGGCCAGCGGCGAGATCGACACCGTGGTCCTGGCCTTCCCTGACATGCAGGGACGGCTCCAGGGCAAGCGGTTCGCCGCACAGTTCTTCCTCGACGAGGTCCTCGAACACGGCACCGAGGGCTGCAACTACCTGCTCGCCGTCGATACGGACATGAACACCGTCGACGGATACGAGATGTCCTCCTGGGACCGGGGCTACGGCGACTTCGCCATGCACCCCGACCTCGCCACCCTGCGCCGGATCCCCTGGAACCCGGGCAGCGCCTTCCTCCTCGCGGACCTCGCCTGGAACGACGGCTCGCCGGTCGTCGCCGCACCCCGGCAGATCCTGCGCCGCCAGCTCGACCGCCTCGCCGAGCACGGATACACGGCCATGGTCGGTACCGAGCTGGAGTTCATGGTCTTCCAGGACACCTACGAGCAGGCCTGGGACGCGGGCTACCGCGGCCTGACCCCCGCCAACCAGTACAACATCGACTACTCCGTCCTCGGAACCGGTCGCATCGAGCCCCTGCTGCGCCGGATCCGCAACGAGATGCAGGCCGCGGGCCTGATCGTGGAGTCGGCGAAGGGCGAGTGCAACCTCGGCCAGCACGAGATCGCCTTCCGCTATGACGAGGCGCTGACCACCTGCGACCAGCACGCCGTCTACAAGACCGGGGCGAAGGAGATCGCGTCGCAGGAAGGCGTCTCGCTCACCTTCATGGCCAAGTTCGACGAGCGCGAGGGCAACTCCTGTCACATCCACCTCTCGCTCAGCGACGCCAACGGGCACAACGCGATGGCCGGCGACGGCCCGGGCGGAATGTCACCGGTGATGCGACACTTCCTGGCCGGCCAGCTGGCCGCGCTGCGCGACTTCTCCCTTCTCTACGCCCCGAACATCAACTCGTACAAGCGTTTCCGGCCAGGTTCCTTCGCGCCCACCGCCGTCGCCTGGGGCGTGGACAACCGGACCTGCGCGCTGCGCGTGGTCGGCCACGGCCGCTCCATGCGCTTCGAGAACCGCCTTCCGGGCGGCGACGTCAACCCGTACCTCGCCGTCGCCGGCTTGGTCGCGGCCGGGCTCTACGGCGTCGAGAACCGCCTCGAACTGCCCGAGGCCTGCGCGGGCAACGCGTACACCGCCGACTTCGCCCACGTCCCCACCACCCTGCGCGAGGCCGCTGAACTGTGGGAGAACAGCGAGATCGCCAAGGCCGCCTTCGGTCCCGAGGTGGTCGCCCACTACCGCAACATGGCGCGCGTCGAGCTCGACGCGTACGACTCCGCGGTCACCGACTGGGAACTGCGCCGCTCCTTCGAACGCCTGTAGCCGGGCCACCCGCCGGAAACCTTGAACCGAACACCTGAGAGGCACCACGTGTCCGATGCGCTGGCCCCCGTCACTCTGAGAGTGCTGAACCCGGCCACCGAAGAAACCGTCGCCATCGTCCCGGCCGCCACACGGGACGACGTCGATGCCGCCGTCGCGCGGGCGGCTGCCGCCCAACGCGGCTGGGCCGCAGCCGCCCCCGCCGACCGCGCCCGGCTGCTGCGCCGGTTCGCCGCGGTGGTCGACGGGCACGTCGAGGAACTGGCCCAGCTGGAGGTCCGCGAGGCCGGACACACCATCGGCAACGCCCGCTGGGAAGCCGGCAACGTCCGGGACCTGCTCGAATTCGCCGCCGGAGGAGTGGAACGGCTCTCCGGCCGCCAGATCCCCGTGGCCGGCGGCATCGACGTCACCTTCCTGGAACCCCTCGGCGTCATCGGCGTGATCGCCCCGTGGAACTTCCCCATGCCGATCGCGGCCTGGGGCCTGGCCCCGGCCCTGGCCGCGGGCAACGCCGTCCTCCTCAAGCCCGCCGAGACCACCCCCCTCACCGCGCTGCGCCTCGCCGAACTCGCCCTCGAAGCCGGGATCCCCGAGCACCTCTTCCAGGTGCTCCCCGGCCACGGGACGGTCGCGGGCGACGCGCTCGTCCAGCACCCGGGAGTCGCGAAGATCGTCTTCACGGGTTCCACCGCCGTCGGCAAGCAGATCATGCGGACGTGCGCCGACCGCGTGAAGCGGGTGACCCTCGAACTCGGCGGCAAGAGCCCCAACATCGTCTTCGCCGACGCCGACCTGGAGGCCGCCGCGGCGGCTGCCCCGATGGCCTTCCTCGACAACACCGGTCAGGACTGCTGCGCCCGCACCCGGATCCTCGTCCAGAGGTCCGCGTACGACCGGTTCCTGGAACTCCTGGCCCCCGGGATCGAGGGCGTGGTCGTCGGCGACCCCACCGACGAGAAGACCCAGATGGGGCCGCTGATCTCGCGCGTACAACTGGACCGCGTACGGTCCTACGTCACCGACGACCTCGCCGCGATCCGCGGCACCGCCCCCGAGGGCCCCGGTTTCTGGTACCCCCCGACCCTCGTCACGGACGTCGCCCCCACCGACCCCGTGGCGGCCGAGGAGGTCTTCGGCCCGGTCGCCGTCGTGCTCCCCTTCGAGGACGAGGAGGAGGCCGTACGCCTGGCCAACGCGACCGAGTACGGCCTCTCCGGCTCCCTCTGGACCCGCGACGTCGGCCGCGCACTGCGCGTCTCGCGCGCCGTCGCCGCCGGCAACCTGTCCGTCAACTCCCACAGCAGCGTCCGCTACTGGACCCCCTTCGGCGGCTACAAGCAGTCCGGGCTCGGCCGCGAGCTCGGCCCCGACGCCCTCACCGCATTCACCGAGACCAAGAACGTCTTCATCAGCACGGAGGCCTGAACCATGAGCACCGAAGAGATCGTCTGCCGCCGCCTGGTCGGCCGCACCGCCGTCATCACCGGAGCCGGCAGCGGCATCGGCCTCGCCACTGCCCGCCGCCTGGCCTCCGAGGGCGCCCACGTGGTCTGCGGCGACATCGACGAAACGGCCGGCAAGGCCGCCGCCGAAGAGGTCGGCGGCACCTTCGTGAAGGTCGACGTCACCAGCCCCGAGGAGGTCGAAGCCCTCTTCAAGACCGCCTTCGACACCTACGGCTCCGTCGACATCGCCTTCAACAACGCGGGCATCTCGCCCCCCGACGACGACTCGATCCTCACCACCGGCCTGGAGGCCTGGAAGCGCGTCCAGGACGTCAACCTCACCTCCGTCTACCTGTGCTGCAAGGCGGCCCTGCCCTACATGCAGCGCCAGGGCCGCGGCTCCATCATCAACACGGCCTCCTTCGTGGCCATCATGGGCGCCGCCACCTCCCAGATCTCCTACACCGCTTCCAAGGGCGGCGTACTCGCCATGTCCCGCGAGCTCGGCGTGCAGTTCGCCCGCGAGGGCATCCGCGTCAACGCCCTGTGCCCGGGGCCGGTCAACACCCCCCTGCTCCAGGAGCTGTTCGCCAAGGACCCCGAGCGGGCCGCCCGCCGCCTCGTGCACATCCCGCTGGGCCGGTTCGCCGAACCCACCGAGATCGCGGCAGCCGTCGCCTTCCTCGCCAGCGACGACTCGTCCTTCATCAACGCCACCGACTTCCTGGTCGACGGCGGCATCTCCGGCGCGTACGTGACGCCCCTGTAGGCCGGCCGAGCGTTCACCCGCACTCCATCCCCCCGGCAGCCGGGCGTCGCACGACGCCCGGCTGTCGTGCTCTACCGTCCGAGATGATCTTCGTAGGAATCAGGAGCGTCCACCCCAGTGACCCGACTCGACACCGCACGACGGCTCCAGGCCGTCGGCGCCGCCGTCGCCATAGCCGCCGGCACCCTCGTGGCCGCCGCGCCCGCCGCCCAGGCGGCCCGCCCCGGCGCCCGCTGCACCACCCCGCAGCTCGCTGCCGGCTGGTACGGGGACAACCGGGCCCGGCTCCAGCAGCTGATCGACGCGTACGGCAGGTGCAACCCGTACCGCCCCAGCCGCACCAAGCCCGTCGCCGTCTTCGACTGGGACAACACCGTCGTCAAGAACGACGTCGGCGACGCCACCCTGTACTGGTTGCTGCGCAACGGCAAGATCCGCCAGCCCGCCGCCGGGGACTGGAGCACCACCAGCCGCCACCTCACCCCGGCCGCCGCCAAGGCCCTGGCCGACGCCTGCGGCGCCCTCGCCGACCCCGGCGCCCCGCTGCCCACCGGCACCCCCGCGGGTGCCAGCTGCGCCGACGAACTGGCCTCCGTCTACGGCACCGCCGCCACCCGCTCGGGCACCGCGGCCTTCGCCGGCTGGGACCACCGCACCACCGAACCCGCGTACGCCTGGCTGCCCCAGCTGATGCAGGGGTGGACCGCACGGGAGATCCGCGGCTTCGCCGCCGCCGCGCAGGGCGAGAACCTCGCCGCACCCGTAGGCGCCAAGCAGCAGGTCGGTACCGCGAGCGTCACCGGCTGGGTCCGCTACTACGACCAGCAGAAGGACCTCATCAAAGGCCTGCAGAAGGCCGGCTTCGACGTCTGGATCAGCTCGGCCTCGCCGCAGCCGGTCGTCGAGGTGTGGGCCAAGGGCGTCGGCGTCGACGCGGACCACGTCATCGGCATCCGCAACACGACCACGACCGGCGGGAAGTTCACCGCACACCTTCAGGGATGCGGGTCGGTCAAGGACGGCGCCGACACGATGATCACGTACATCGACGGCAAGCGCTGCTGGATCAACAAGGAGGTCTTCGGCGTCCGCGGGCCGGCCGCCGAGAGGGTCCAGCCGGCCGCCCGCCGCCAGGTGTTCGCCGCGGGAGACTCCGACACCGACGTCTCGTTCCTGCGGGACGCGACCGCCCTGCGGCTGGTGGTGAACCGGAACAAGAACGAGCTGATGTGCCGGGCCTACGACAACAGCGACGGCAAGTGGATCGTGAACCCGATGTTCATCGAGCCCAAGAAGCAGAAGACCGCGCCGTACCCGTGCTCCACCACGGGCTACGTTGACCGCGACGGCACGCCCGGCCCGGTCCGCCGGGGTGACACGAGCGTCATCCCGGACCAGACGGACTCGGTCTTCTAGGGACTTCCAGGTCTTCTCACCACCGGGACTACAGGAACGTGCGGCCCTCACCCCGGTAGGTCGCCACGGTGGCCGTCACCCGGTCGCCCTCGACGAGGTGCAGCGCGTCGAACCGCTCGCACAGCTCCCCGGCCTTGGCGTGCCGGAACCAGACCCGGTCGCCGATCAGCAGATCGTCGGCCGGGCTGCCGAGCAGCGGGGTCTGCACCTCGCCGGCCCCCTCCTGGGGGTCGTAACGCAGTCCCTGCGGCAGGTACGGCTCGGGCAGCCGGTCCGCACCCGCCGCGCCGGAGGCGGGATAGCCACCGCCGAGCACGGTGACCACGCCGACGCCGGGCCTGCGGACCACGGGTTGGGCGAAGAGCGCCGCCGGGCGCCCCCGGAAGGAGGAGTAGTTGTCGAACAGCCGCGGTACGTAGAGCCCCGAGCCGGCGGCGATCTCGGTGACGGCGTCCTCGGCGGCGGTCTGTTGGACGCTGCCGGTGCCGCCGCCGTTGACGAACTCCAGGTCCGGGACGACCGCCCGGACGGCACGTACCGCCTCGGCTCGACGGACCGCGAGCTCCTTGCGGGCCGCCGCCTGCATGAGCCGGATGGCGCGGGAGCGCAACGGGCGTCCCGCCAGGGCGTCTCCAACGCCGGCGACATGCCCCTCGTACCCCATGAGCCCCACCACCCGGAACCCCGAGCGGGCGTTGACCGAACGGGCGAGCTCGGCGAGTTGCGCCGGCTCGCGCAACGGCGAACGCAGAGCGCCGATACGGACCTTCCCGCCGAAGAGGCGGAACGCGGTGTCGAGTTCGAGGCAGACGCGAATCTCCTGCGCGCCACCGTCCCTCGCCCGGTCGATCAGTTCGAGCTGCGCCACGTCGTCCACCATGACGGTGACGGCGGCGGCCAGCTTGGGGTCACCCGCGAGCTCGGCGAACGCGGCGCGGTCGACGGACGGATAGGCCAGCAGCACGTCCTCGAAGCCCGACCGCGCCAACCAGATTGACTCGGCGAGGGTGTACGACATGATTCCGGCGAACCCGGGCCGGGCGAGGACGCGTTCGAGGAGCGTGCGGCAGCGCACGGACTTGCTGGCGACCCGGATCGGCTTGCCGCCGGCCCGGCGCACCAGGTCGTCGGCGTTGGCGTCGAACGCGGCGAGATCGACGATGGCCAGGGGCGCGTCGAGATGCGCGGTGGCCCGGTCGTAGCGGGCCCGATCCCCACCGGCGGGAAGATTCATGGGCGGCAGCCTGCCAGATGGTCGTACCGGTGGGTAGGGGTCTACGGCGCCCCGCCCGCACCCCGCGCCCGGCCCGCATCGGGGGCGACCCCCGGCCCGGAGCGGAGGCGGACGCGTACAGTACGGGGAGGCAGCCGTACGGAACGGGGGGCGGAGCCGCCGGAATGAGTACGTCCACACCGCGCACCGCGGTCCTGGCCGAGCCCGACCCCGACCCCACCCCGGACCCCGTACCGACCCGTCGGGGGTCCCCGCGGAGCGCCGCAGCCGCGCTGTGCACCCTGCTCGGACTGGGCCTGCTCGGCGGAGCCGGCCTCAGCGGCTGGGCCGAACACCGGGCCGCCCACCGCCCCCTGACCGCCGAGGCCGCCTACCGCAAGGCCGGCTCGCTCTGGCGCGCGACCCCCGTCGACACGCTGTTCCCGCCCGTCCTGACCGGGGCCGACGCAGGACCCGGCGGAGCGGACCGCACCTGGACCCGGGTCGCGCTCGCCCCCGATGCCGACTGCGGGCCCGCGCTCGCCCCCGACTGGCAGACGGCCCTCGCCGCCACCGGCTGCGCCCGGGTCCTGCGCGCCACCTACACCGACGCCACCCGCAGCTCCCTGGTCACCGTCGGCATGGTCTTCACCCCGGCCGACGCCCCGGCGATGGAGGCCCTGCGGGGGCGTCTTCCCGCCCCGCCCGGCTACGGCTTCGCCGATGGCCGCCGCGGCGCCTGGACCGCGTCCGTACTCTCCGAGGCCCCCGTCGTCGTCTACACCGTCTCCGCCTTCAGCGACGGCCGCCCGTTGGAAGAGCCGCACCCCGCCGAGGACATGATGCGCAAGGACGCCACCGGAGCCGCCGCCCGGGCGGGCCTCGGCCACGAAGCCAAGGCCGTCGCCGACCTGATGCAGCGGTCCGTACGGGCCCTCGCCGCGCCGCCCGCTCCCGCGGAGCCCGTCCGATGAGCCGACCCCGGGCCGCCGCGGCCCTCGTACTCGGCGCCCTCCTCGCCACCACCGCGCCCCCTGCCGCAGCCGACACCATCCGCGACCGCCAGTGGGCCCTGACGACCCTGCGCGCCGAGGAGGCCTGGGGCACCACCCAGGGCGACGGGGTCACCGTCGCCGTCCTCGACACCGGGGTCGACGCCACCCACCCCGACCTGGCAGGCCAGGTCCTCGACGGCGCCGACCTGATCGGCATGGGCGCCGGCCGGGGCGACCGCGCCTGGGCCCGGCACGGCACCGCCATGGCCGGGATCATCGCCGGCCACGGCCACGGCCCCAACCGCCGCCAGGGCGTCCTCGGCCTCGCCCCACAGGCAAAGATCCTCCCGGTCCGAGTGATCCTCGAAGAGGGCGACCCCGGCCGGGCCAAGGCCCGCGAGAGCAAGGGTGGCGCCCTCGCCGAGGGCATCCGCTGGGCCGCCGACCACGGCGCGAACGTGATCAACCTCTCGCTCGGCGACGACAGCGCCTCCGCCCACCACGAGGCCGCCGAGGACGAGGCGGTCCAGTACGCCCTCGCCAAGGGCGTCGTCGTCGTCGCCTCCGCGGGCAACGGCGGCCAGCAGGGCGACCACGCCTCCTACCCGGCCGCCTACCCCGGGGTCATCGCCGTCACCGCCGTCGACCGCGGCGGCAGCAAGGCCTCCTTCTCCACCCGCAACTGGTACGCCACCGTCAGCGCCCCCGGCGTCGACGTCGTCATCGCCGACCCCGACCGCTCCTATTACGAGGGCTGGGGCACCAGCGCCGCCTCGGCCTTCGTCTCCGGCGCCGTGGCCCTCGTCAAGGCCGCGCACCCGGACCTGTCCCCGGCCCAGATCAAGAAACTGCTGGAGGACACCGCGTCCGACGCCCCGGCCGGTGGCCGCGACGACGCGCGCGGCCACGGCCTCGTGGACCCCGTCGCCGCCCTCCAGGTCGCCGACACGATGCGCCCCGAGCCGCCGGTCCCCGCGCCCGTCGCGGCCGAGCGCCCGTACTTCGGCCCCGGCCCCGAACGCGTCCGCCCGACCGAGCGGGGCGCCCGCCTCGGCGCCCCGACGGCCGCGGGCGCCGGCCTGGCGCTGCTCGTGCTGGCCGCCGTACTGGCCCGGCGCCCGGCAGGCGCACGCCGGCATCGGGATAGGGTCGGGTAACTGTGGCGAACAAAAGCATTCCCGACCCCGGCTTCTCCGACGACGACGGCTCTGCCGACCCCCGGCTGAGCGCGGCCCTGGCCGCCTGGTCCGAGGACAGAGCGAAGGAGCCGCAGCTGCTGGCCGCCCTCAAGGGCGCCCGTCTGCTGGTTCCGGTCGTCGCCGTCCTCGGCGAGGTGGAGACCGACCCGGAGACGGGCCTGAAGCGGGAGAAGACCAGCGACATGGCCGTCCCGACCCTGCGGGCGGGGGACCGGCGGGCGCTGCCCGCGTTCACCTCGATCGCCTCGCTCGCGCTGTGGGACCCGGAGGCCCGGCCGGTGGCCGTCCCGCTGCACCAGGCCCTCGTGGCCGCCGCGCACGAGAAGGCCGACACCGTCGTCCTGGACATGGCCGGCCCCGTCACGTACCAACTCACGGGCTCCGCGCTGCGCGCGCTGGCCGAGGGACGCACCGACGCGGATCCGCTGACCGACCCCGCCGTACGGGAGGCCGTACGGGCCGCGGTCGCCGCGGAGCCGGCGGTGCTCCGCGCCCACCTGGGCCCGGGCGGGGCGGACGCGGACGGCACCCTGGCGATCGTGCTGGCGTCCGACGAGCAGGCGCACACCGCGGCCCGCCGGGTCGCCGAGGCGCTCGCGGCCGACGAGATCCTGCGGGCCCGGCTGGTGCGCGGGCTGGACCTGGCCCTGCTCCCGCAGACGGCCCCGGCGCAGCCCGGGGACCCGCTCTTCACGCGCTGAGCGCACCACCGGGGACACGAAGGAGGGCCGGGGCGATGCCCCGGCCCTCCTCACGATCCGTGCCTCACCGGCTCAGCCGAAGACCGGCCCGGTGAACTTCTCTCCCGGCCCCTGGCCCGGCTCGTCCGGCACGATCGACGCCTCGCGGAAGGCCAGCTGCAGCGACTTCAGGCCGTCGCGCAGCGGAGCCGCGTGGAAGGAGCTGATCTCGGTGGCGCTCGCCGTGACCAGCCCGGCCAGGGCGGTGATCAGCTTGCGGGCCTCGTCGAGGTCCTTGTGCTCGGAGTCCGGCTTGTCCAGGCCCAGGTTGACCGCCGCGGCGCTCAGCAGGTGCACGGCCACCGTGGTGATCACCTCGACGGCGGGCACGTCCGCGATGTCGCGGGTCATGGCGTCGTAGTCGGGGGCCTGGTCGGCCTCGGTGGCGGGGGTGGGGGTCGCGTCAGTCATGCCTCACACGATAAGCCGGGCCGCGCGGGCCGCCGACCGGGGACCGCGGACCCGGTGCGCGGCCGGCGGGTGCGACGCCACAGGGTGAGCGGACCCGGCGCGGAATGCTATATTGGGCTGACGACCGGCCGGAGACGCATGTCCCCGGCCCACAAGTGGAGGCTCCGCTCTCCCACCCGACCACCCTCCGGGGCGGCGGGTCACCGGTCAGGTGGCATCCATCGTTCCGTACGGACGATGGAAAGCTGCCCGAGTTTGCGCCCCGCGATCACATGCGGCGGTGCTCCGGTTGTTTTGGAGCCCCTGCCTGTGCCCGGCGGGGCATTTTTCGTGTTCCGCCGCGGTTGGTCTGACGACATAAGACGTCAGCGGCTGTCTGCCAGGCAGCCGTGTGGTGCTACCGAGGAGGATCCATCAGCACCGAGCCCCGCATCAACGACCGGATTCGCGTTCCCGAGGTACGACTCGTCGGTCCCAGCGGCGAGCAGGTCGGCATCGTGCCGCTTGCCAAGGCGCTTGAGCTCGCGCAGGAGTACGACCTCGACCTGGTCGAGGTCGCGGCGTCCGCACGCCCGCCGGTCTGCAAGCTCATGGACTACGGCAAGTTCAAGTACGAGTCGGCCATGAAGGCCCGTGAGGCGCGCAAGAACCAGGCGCACACGGTCATCAAGGAAATGAAGCTCCGGCCGAAGATCGACCCGCACGACTATGACACCAAGAAGGGTCACGTCGTTCGGTTCCTCAAGCAGGGCGACAAGGTCAAGATCACGATCATGTTCCGTGGTCGCGAGCAGTCCCGGCCGGAACTCGGCTACCGACTGCTGCAGCGCCTCGCTTCGGACGTCGAGGACCTCGGGTTCATCGAGTCGAACCCGAAGCAGGACGGCCGCAACATGATCATGGTCCTCGGTCCGCACAAGAAGAAGACCGAGGCGATGGCCGAAGCCCGCGAGGCGCAGGCCGCCCGCAAGGCCGAGCGCCAGGGTGTCGCCGCCGACGAGGCTCCTTCCGAGGAAGCCCCCGTCGAGGAGGGCACCGAGGTCGCCTCTGCCGAGGCCACCGAGGATGCCTCTCCCGAGGCGCCGGCCGAGGCCTGATTCCGAGGCAGCCTGTCTCGGATCACCGACACAACATGACGCTCCCGCAAGCCGGTCCAGCACGGGACCGGTGGGGAGCGCCACCGACGAGGAGATAACGGCGCCATGCCGAAGAACAAGACGCACAGCGGTACCAAGAAGCGCTTCAAGGTCACCGGCTCCGGCAAGGTGCTCCGCGAGCGCGCCGGCAAGCGCCACCTGCTCGAGCACAAGTCGTCCCGTGTCACCCGCCGCCTGACCGGCACCGCGGAGATGGCCCCCGGCGACGCCGCGAAGATCAAGAAGCTTCTCGGCAAGTGACGTCCTCCGCTCCCGCCCACCGGGTGGGGGCACGTCCCAGCGTCAGCTGGGAGGGACGTCGAGACCGGGACCCCATCGAATTCGGGCCGTGTGAAGACACCCACGGCCCCGCTACAAGGAGTTAAAAAGTGGCACGCGTCAAGCGGGCAGTAAACGCCCACAAGAAGCGCCGGGCGATCCTCGAAGCGGCCTCCGGCTACCGCGGTCAGCGTTCGCGCCTGTACCGCAAGGCCAAGGAGCAGGTCACCCACTCGCTGGTCTACAACTTCAACGACCGCAAGAAGCGCAAGGGCGACTTCCGTCAGCTGTGGATCCAGCGCATCAACGCCGCTGCCCGCCAGAACGGCATGACGTACAACCGCCTCATCCAGGGTCTGAAGGCCGCCAACGTCGAGGTGGACCGCAAGATCCTCGCGGAGCTGGCCGTCAACGACGCCAACGCTTTCGCCGCGCTCGTCGAGGTTGCGCAGAAGGCGCTTCCGGCCGACGTGAACGCCCCGAAGGCCCCCGCTGCCGCCTAAGCACCACACTGTGCGCAGCGAGGCCTTCACAGGCTTCAGCCCGGACCCGCAGGCCCCGTGCCTGCGGGTCCGGCGCGTTGTAGACGATCCACCTGTTTCGACCCGCAGTACGTACGGAAGCGAGCCGACCGCCATGGGTACCCCCGCCCCCGCCGAGCTGATCTCCCCCCGATCCCCGCGGGTGGCCGCCGCCAGGCGACTGGCGCGGCGCAACTTCCGCACCAAGGAGCGCCGGTTCATCGCCGAGGGCCCGCAGGCCGTGCGCGAGGCCGTCGAGCACCGGGGCGCCGGGGGCACGTCGACCCTGATCGAGCTGTTCGCGACCGTCGAGGCCGCCGAACGCTACGCCGACATCGTCGATGCCGCGCTGGCCGCCGGCGCGCGCGTCCACTACGCCTCGGACGAGGTGCTCGCCGAGGTCTCGCAGACCGTCACCCCGCAGGGGCTCGTCGGCGTCTGCCACTTCCTCGACTCGCCGTTCGAGGACGTCCTCAAGGCCGAGCCCAAGCTGGTGGCCGTCCTGGCGCACGTCCGTGACCCCGGCAACGCCGGCACGGTGCTGCGCTGTGCGGACGCCGCCGGCGCGGACGCCGTCGTACTGACCGACGCCTCCGTGGACCTGTACAACCCGAAGTCCGTCCGGGCCTCCGTGGGCTCGCTCTTCCACCTGCCGGTGGCGGTCGGCGTCCCCGTGGAGCAGGCCGTCGAAGGACTGCGGGCGGCGGGCGTGCGGATCCTCGCCGCCGACGGGGCCGGCGAGGACGACCTGGACGCCGAACTCGACGCGGGCACCATGGGCGGCCCCTCGGCCTGGGTCTTCGGCAACGAGGCGTGGGGCCTTCCCGAGGAGACGAGGGCGCTCGCGGACGCCGTGGTGCGGGTTCCGATCCACGGCAAGGCGGAGAGCCTGAACCTCGCCACGGCCGCTGCGGTGTGCCTGTACGCGTCCGCGCGTGCACAGCGGGCGTCCGGAGGGTGCCGCTCCGTGACCCCCAGCTAGTAGTGTGGCGGCCCGGGGGGCCCACTGCGCTACCCGGAGATGTGGGGTACGGGGACATGACCGTCGGTACGAACAGCTCGCCAGGGGCCACGAAGGCGGCGGGGACGCCGTCCCTGGCGGCCGTGCCCGCGCAGGGCGCGGGCCGCGCCGGACCGGCGGCACCCGGGCCCTGCGACCTTCCCGAGTTCGCCACGATCGGGATCGATCCCGACGACCTGCCCGACGGGCTCGTCGTCGCCGACGACACCGGCCGGGTGATCTGCTTCAACTCCGCCGCCGCCCGGATCACCGCGCTGGCCCCCGGGGAGGCGCTCGGCGTGCGCATCGACCGGGCGCTGCCGTTGGAGGACCTCGACGGCCGCCGCTGGTGGGCGCTGACCGACCCGTACGGCGGCCTCGCCACCCGACGGGGCCAGCCCGAGCGCAACCTCCTGCTCCCCGGGGGCCGCGAGGTCCTGGTCTCGGCCCGCTACGTCCGCACCCACCCCACCGGGCCGCTGCGCCGCCTCGTCGTCACCCTGCGCGGCACCGAGGCCCGGCGCCGCACCGAGCGCAGCCATGCCGAGCTGATCGCCACCGTGGCCCACGAGCTGCGCTCCCCGCTGACCTCCGTCAAGGGGTTCACGGCGACCCTGCTCGCCAAGTGGGAGCGGTTCACCGACGACCAGAAGCGCCTGATGCTGGAGACCGTCGATGCCGACGCCAACCGCGTCACCCGTCTGATCGCCGAGCTCCTCGACATCTCCCGCATCGACTCGGGGCGCCTGGAGGTGCGCCGCCAGCCGGTGGACATGGCCACCGCGGTGGGCCGTCACGTCCAGGCGCTCACCGCGAACGGCCAGGCCCCCGACCGGTTCCTCCTACGGGTCAGCCGAGAGCTCCCCGATCTGTGGGCAGATCCCGACAAGATCGACCAGATCCTCGGGAACCTCCTCGAAAATGCGGTGCGGCACGGCGAGGGAACGGTCACCATCGACGTATCGCCGACCAGCCTGACGAACGCTGCGGGCAAGACCGAGAAGGGAACCGCCGTCACCGTGACCGATGAGGGCCCCGGGATCCCGGAGGAGTCGATGGGCCGCGTCTTCACCCGCTTCTGGCGGGGGAGCAAGCGCGGCGGCACCGGCCTGGGCCTGTACATCGTCAAGGGCATCGTGGAGGCCCACGGCGGCACCATCACGGTCGGCCGCGGCCCCGGCGGCGGCGCCGAGTTCCGATTTATCCTGCCCGTGGGCGCGCCGGCCTACCTCACGCAGTAACCCTGCGGGAGCGTCTCACCAGGCGGCCCACGGGCTCCTCCACCCCCAGCGACCTTTAGACTCGTCCTTTGGCACCTTTGGGCCCTTGTCCGAATCGGTCGATCGAGACTGTTGAGCGGGTCGCGCGGGGCTCCACCAGCCAGCCATCGGAAGTACGGGAAGAGATGTCGGCACCGAACAAGTCGTACGACCCTGTCGAGGTCGAGGCACTGAAACCGGAAGAGATCGAGCGCATGCGGGACGAGGCGCTCGCCGCCTTCGCGTCCGCCGGCGACCTCGACGCGCTGCGCGAGGCGAAGACCGCGCACATGGGCGACCGCTCGCCCCTGGCGCTCGCCAACCGCGAGATCGGCGCCCTGCCGCCCCAGGCCAAGGCCGAGGCGGGCAAGCGCGTGGGCCAGGCCCGCGGCGCCGTGAACAAGGCCTTCGGGGCCCGCACGGTCGAGCTCGAGGCGGAGCGCGACGAGCGGGTGCTGGTCGAGGAGGCGGTGGACGTCACGCTGCCGTACGACCGCGTCCCCGCCGGCGCCCGGCACCCCCTGACCACGCTGATGGACCGCATCGCGGACATCTTCACGGCCATGGGCTACGAGGTCGCCGAAGGGCCCGAGGTCGAGGCGGAGTGGTTCAACTTCGACGCCCTCAACTTCACGCCCGACCACCCGGCGCGCCAGATGCAGGACACCTTCTTCGTCCAGGGGCCGGAAGGCACCGAGGGCGACGAGTCCGGCGTCGTACTGCGCACCCACACCTCCCCGGTGCAGGCGCGATCGCTGCTCGACCGGGAACCGCCGGTGTACGTGGTGTGCCCGGGCCGGGTGTTCCGCACCGACGAGCTCGACGCGACGCACACCCCGGTCTTCCACCAGGTCGAGCTGCTCGCCGTCGACGAGGGTCTGACCATGGCCGACCTCAAGGGCACCCTGGACCACATGGTCCAGGCGCTCTTCGGCAAGGACATGACCACCCGCCTGCGCCCGAACTTCTTCCCGTTCACCGAGCCGTCCGCCGAGATGGACATGCAGTGCTACGTGTGCCGCGGCGAGTCGGTGGGCAACCCCGACCGTCCGTGCCGTACCTGCTCCAGCGAGGGCTGGATCGAGCTCGGCGGCTGCGGGATGGTCAACCCCAAGGTGCTCATCGCCTGCGGTGTGGACCCCGAGAAGTACAGCGGGTTCGCCTTCGGGTTCGGCATCGAGCGGATGCTGATGTTCCGCCACAACGTCGAAGACATGCGAGACATGGTCGAGGGTGACGTCCGGTTCACCCGGCCGTTCGGGATGGAGATCTGATGCGGGTCCCGCTTTCTTGGCTGCGGGAGTACGTCGACCTGCCTGCCGGTGAAACCGGTCGTGACGTACAGGCCAAGCTCATCGACGCCGGTCTCGAGGTCGAGACCGTCGAGCAGCTCGGCGCGGGCCTCAAGGGCCCCCTTGTCGTCGGCCAGGTACTGACCATCGAGGAGCTCGAAGGCTTCCGCAAGCCGATCCGTTTCTGCACGGTCGACGTCGGCCAGGCCAACGGAACCGGCGCGCCGCAGGAGATCGTTTGCGGCGCCCGGAACTTCTCCGTGGGCGACAAGGTCGTCGTGGTCCTGCCCGGCGCGGTCCTGCCCGGCGACTTCGCGATCGCCGCGCGCAAGACGTACGGCCGGACCTCGCACGGCATGATCTGCTCGGGCGAAGAGCTGGGCATGGGCGACGACGGCACGCACGGCATCATCGTGCTCCCCCCGGAGCACGAGGTCGGCACCGACGCGATCGAGCTCCTCCAGCTCGTCGACGAGGTCCTCGACATCGCCGTCACCCCGGACCGCGGCTACTGCCTGTCGATGCGCGGCGTGGCCCGTGAGACGGCCACCGCGTACGGTCTGCCGCTGCGCGACCCGGCGCTGCTCGACGTGCCGGCGCCGAACTCGTACGGCTACCTGGTCAAGATCGACGACCCGATCGGTTGCGACCGCTTCACCGCCCGTACGGTGACCGGCCTCGACCCCGAGGCGAAGTCCCCGATCTGGCTCACGCGACGCCTGCAGAAGGCCGGCATGCGTCCGATCTCGCTCGCCGTCGACGTCACGAACTACGTGATGATGGAACTCGGCCAGCCGCTGCACGCCTACGACCGCTCCCGCCTGGACGGTGCCATCGGCGTGCGCCGGGCCGAGCAGGGCGAGAAGTTCACCACCCTCGACGGGGTCAAGCGCACGCTCGACGCCGAGGACCTGGTGATCACCGACAACAGCGGGCCGATCGGCCTCGCCGGTGTCATGGGCGGTGCCAACACCGAGATCGCCGACTCCGTGACCGACCCCGAGACCGGCATCGTCTCGGGCACCACGGACGTCGTGATCGAGGCCGCGCACTTCGACGCCCTGACGATCTCGCGCACGGCCCGCCGTCACAAGCTCGCCTCCGAGGCCTCCAAGCGCTTCGAGCGCGGCGTCGACCCGCAGGCGGCCTCCGCCGCCGCGCAGCGGACCGTCGACCTGCTCGTACTGCTCGCGGGCGGCACCGCCGAGGCCGGCGTCACCGAGCTCACCGCCCCGGGCGCACCGCGCTCCATCGCAATGGGCGCGGACCACCCGGACCGCGTTGCCGGCATGGACTACGGCCGCGAGACCGTGGTCCGCCGCCTCCAGGAGATCGGCTGCGACGTCTACGGCCAGGACGAACTCGTCGTGACCGTCCCGTCGTGGCGGCCCGACCTCGCCGAGCCCAACGACCTGGCCGAAGAGGTCATCCGGCTGGAGGGGTACGGGAACCTTCCCTCGACCCTGCCGCAGGTGCCCTCCGGCCGCGGTCTGACCGCCCGGCAGCAGCTGCACCGCCGGGTGGGCCGCGCGCTGGCCGGCGCGGGTTACGTCGAGGCGCTCAGCTACCCGTTCGTGGGCGAGGGCGTCTTCGACCAGCTCCAGCTGCCCGCGCACGACGCCGCCCGACAGGTCGTCAGGCTCGTCAACCCGATCTCCGACGAGGAGCCGGCGCTGCGCACCACGCTGCTGCCGGGTCTGTTGGGCGCGCTGCGCCGCAACGACAGTCGGGGCAGCCACGACCTCGCCCTCTTCGAGACGGGTTCGGTCTTCCGGGCCGGCCCGCAGCCGGGTGTGGCCGTACGGCTGCCCGTCGACCGCCGTCCCACGGTCGAGGAGATCGCCACGCTGAACGCCGCGCTGCCGGCCCAGCCGCGCTACGCCGCGGTCGTGCTGGCCGGTGCGCGCGAGCAGGCCGGCTGGTGGGGCAAGGGCCGCCCGGCCGACTGGGCGGACGCGGTGCAGGCCGCGCGCTCGCTGGCCGTCGAGGCCGGTGCCGAACTCGTGGTCCGCCAGGGTCAGTACGGGCCGTGGCACCCGGGCCGCTGCGCCGAGCTCGTCGTTACCCTCGACGGGGTCGAGCAGGTCATCGGCCACGCCGGTGAGCTGCACCCGCGCGTCGTCAAGGCGATGGGCCTGCCGGCCCGCACCAGCGCCATGGAGCTCGACTTGGACCGCCTCGCGGCGGCCGGCGGCGAGGCCATGCAGGCGCCCCGGATCTCCACGTTCCCGGTGGCGACCCAGGACGTCGCACTGATCGTGGACGCGTCCGTTCCGGCGTCGTCGGTGGAGGCCGCACTGCGCAAGGGAGCCGGCGAACTGCTGGAGTCCCTGCGGCTGTTCGACGTGTTCACGGGTGAGCAGGTCGGCGCGGGTAAGAAGTCCCTGGCGTACGCGCTGCGCTTCCGCGCGGCCGACCGCACGCTGACGGCCGAGGAATCCACCGCCGCGCGCGACGCGGCAGTGGCGCTGGCCGCCGAGCGTACCGGGGCGGTGCTGCGCGGCGCATAACCGCTGCCGCGGTTTCCGCCGCACGTAGGGCTGTTGAGGGGCGCATCCGGACCACCGGATGCGCCCCTCACTCGTTCCGGTGAGAACGCCGGCCACTCGTGTCCGGTGATCGGGCGGTGGACAGCATCGGGGGAAGTGCCCCAGCTCCTGCCGGGCCCGGTGACCAACCGGGCACCGGCGGAGCCGGAGCGCGCCGCCCGCCTGCCATGGAGTGTCGGGCAGACAGCAGAGCGGGCGGCGCGGGGGCGGGTCGTCGCACTGTACGAGGGGGAGCCGACGACCCGAGCTACCTCTTGGCGAGGCCCTTAAGTGAAGCGCCCCCGGGGGCTCTTGCGGCAGAGTGCGTATCGCATTTATGCGCGTACTCACTTCACACCCTGTGTGAATCGAGCTCAGTACACCCTGTGTGAATCGAGCTCAGTACGCCCTGTGTGAATCGAGAGCAGTACCCCTGTACGAAATCGAGAGCAGCACACCCGGTGTGAGTCGAACGCAGTACCTCCGTGTGAACCGTGCACCCACTAGCCTGGGTGCGAAGAGCCCTTGGAGGGGCCCATGCAGCCCAATGACCTGCTCGACGCCCTCCTCGCCGAGGCGGGCATGTCCCACGCCGGACTTGCCGCGCACGTGAACCAGGCGGGTCGGTCCCGCGGACTCGCGCTGCGGTACGAACACACCGCCGTCACGCGGTGGTTGAAGGGACAGCGCCCGCGCGGTCAGGTGCCCGACCTGATCTGCGAGGTGCTCGGCGGTCGGCTCCGGCGCCCGGTGTCGTTGGACGACGTCGGGTTCGGCGTGCCGGGGCAGCCGGTGTCCGCACACGGCTCCCCGCTCAGCGGTTTCGTCGACCGGGCCGCCGCCCTGTGGCGTTCCGACGAACAGGGCCGGCTCCAGCTGCTGACCGTTGAGGCCGTCACCGGTACGCCCGCAGTGATACCGGTCTGGGAGTGGGAGAACCCGCCCGAGGACGCCGACGTCTCCCGCGACGGGCCGACCCGGATAGGTCCGGAGCACATCGAGGTCCTCCGGGCCGCCCGTGCGCACTACGAGCTGATGTACCGCCGGGCCGGCGGGGTGGCCACCCGGGCCCGGATCGTCCACTTCCTCGGCAGCGAGACCGCCCCCATGCTGCGCGGGAACTACTCGGACGCTCTCGGCCGCCAGTTGCACCGGGCGAGCGGCTCCCTGGTGGCGGTGGCGGGGATCTGTGCGTACGACTCGGACGCTCACGGGCTCGCCCAGCGCTACTTCCACCAGGCGCTTCGGCTCGCGAAGGCGAGTGGGGACCGGGGGCTCGGCGCCTACGTCATCGCACTGATCGTCAACCAGTCCCTGCACCTGCGGGAGCACCGCCAGGCGGTGGCGTTCGCCGAGGCCGCTCTGCGTGCCGCGGGTCGGCACACCACCCCTGCGCTGGCTGCCGACCTGTACGCCATGCAGGCGAAGGCGTACGCCCAACTAGGCGACACGGGGGCCGCGTTGGCCTGTATCCGGAATGCCGAGGCGGCTGCCGAGCGGATCCGGCCCGGTACGGAGCCGGACGAGACCGGGTACGTGCAGCCCGGGCTGGTCAACGTACAGGTCGCCGAGGCGCTGCTCAGTCTCGGCGACCTCGACGCCGCGCACGAGCAGGCGACCGCGGCCGTCGGGACGCCCGCGCACGACCGGGGGCGGGTCCACCGGCTGGCGATGCTGTGCGAGATCCAGCTGCGCCAGGGCGAGGCGGACCGCGCGGTGGCGGCAGCCGCCGAAATGGCCGAAAGGGCCCGGGGAATGGAGTCGCGGCGGCTGCGGGACCGGCTGCGGATGGTCCGCGAACAGCTGCTGACCAGCGGATGTGCCGGCGCGGAAGAGACTGCACGGCTCATCGACGGGGCGCTGCGCGTTCCACTGTGACGGGCCGAGCTGCTGCCATGTTGCCACCAACGGAAACGGAAGGTGGCATAACCGTGCAGTGGACGAACCTGAGTGAGCAGACCGTGTACAAGAACCGCTGGTTCGACGTGAACCTCGCCGATGTGGAACTCCCCGACGGCCGACACCTGGACCACTTCGTGATCCGGCTGCGTCCGGTCGCCGTCGCCACGGCCGTCAACGAGGCCAATGAGGTACTGCTGCTGTGGCGGCACCGGTTCATCACCGACAGCTGGGGCTGGGAACTGCCCGCGGGCGTGGTCGAGGACGGCGAGGACGTGGCGCACGCCGCGGCCCGGGAGATGGAGGAGGAATCGGGCTGGCGGCCCGGTCCCCTCCACCACCTCATGACCGTCGAGCCGGCCAACGGACTCACCGACGCCCGCCACCACCTCTACTGGGCGGACGGGGCCACGTACGTCGGACATCCCGAGGACGACTTCGAGTCCTCGCGCCGCGAGTGGGTGCCGCTGAAGCTGGTACCGGACATGATCGCGCGCGGCGAGATCCCGGCCGCCAACATGGCGGCCGGGCTGCTGCTCCTGCACCACCTGCGGATCGGCCAGCCGTAGGCCGGGGATCAGCCGTACGGGTAGAAACCCGAGCCGGTCTTGCGGCCGAGGCGGCCCGCATCGACCATGCGCTGGAGCAGCGGGGGAGCGGCGTACAGGGGCTCCTTGAACTCCGCGTACATCGAGTCGGCCACCGAGGCCACCGTGTCCAGGCCGATCAGGTCCGCCAGCTTCAGCGGGCCCATCGGGTGGGCGCAGCCCAGCTCCATGCCGTTGTCGATGTCCTCGCGGCTCGCGATGCCGGACTCGAACATCCGGATCGCGGACAGCAGGTACGGGATGAGGAGCGCGTTGACCACGAAGCCGGACCGGTCCTGGGCGCGGATCGCGTGCTTGCCCAGCACGTCCCGCACCAGGGCCTCAGAGCGCTTGATCGTCTCGTCGCCCGTGGTCAGCGCGGGGATCAGCTCGACGAGCTGCTGCACCGGTGCCGGGTTGAAGAAGTGGATGCCGATGACCTGGTCGGGCCGCGAGGTCGCGACGGCCAGCTTGACCAGCGGGATCGAGGAGGTGTTGGAGGCGAGGATCGCGTCCGGGCGGGTGATCACCTGGTCGAGGACCTGGAAGATCTCCGTCTTGACCTGCTCGTTCTCGACGACGGCCTCGATGACGAGGTCACGGTCGGCGAACTCGCCGAGATCGGTGGTGAAGGTGAGGCGGGCCAGGGTGGCGTCCCGCTCCTCCTCGCTGATCTTGCCGCGTTCGGCGGCCTTCGTCAGGGAGTTGTGCAGCCGGGTGCGCCCGATCTCCAAGGCCTCGCCGGTGGTCTCGGCGACCTTCACCTCGAGGCCGCTGCGGGCACACACCTCGGCGATGCCCGCGCCCATCTGGCCACAGCCCACTACGCCGACTCGGGTGATGTCGGAAGGGAGGTCAGTCACTTCGTGCCTTTCGCTGCTCATCCGTCGGCGGGTCCCCCGTGCTTCGCAGTGGTAACTGCATTCCGGCGCCCGCCACGCCCCCCGACGTTACCCCCGACCTTGACCTTGCCGGGGGGCCGGGGCGGGCATGCTGTCAGAGGCACGGCAATGTCACGCAACGGAACGGAGTCGTCACATGGAGTGCATCGGACGGCGGGAGCTGCTGGCGGGGGCCGCCGGGCTGCTGGCCGCGGCCGGCTCGGCGAACCCTGCGGGAGCGGTGGGGGCGGCGCGGCGGCCGGGTCCGGGAAGGAAGGCCGCGGCCGAGTTCCGCGGCATGTGGATCGCCTCTGTGGAGAACGTCGACTGGCCTTCCGAGGCCGGGCTGACCGCCGAGGCGCAGAATGAGGAGCTGACCGACCTCTTCGACACCGCCGTCGCCCGCCGCCTGAACGCGGTGGTCCTCCAGGTGCGGCCGACCGCCGACTCGATGTGGCCCGCCGCCCGGGAGCCCTGGTCGCAGTGGCTGACCGGGGAGCAGGGCGAGGATCCCGGCTGGGACCCGCTCGGTACCGCGGTCGCCGAAGCCCATGCCCGGGGGCTGGAACTGCACGCCTGGTTCAACCCGTACCGGGTGGCCAACCACACCGAACCCGAGCGCCTCGCGGTCACCCATCCGGCCCGGCTCCGTCCCGAGTGGACGGTCGCGTACAACGGGAAGCTCTACTACAACCCCGGTCTGCCCGAGGTGCGCACCTTCGTGCAGGAGGTCATGCTCGACGCCGTTGCCCGCTACCCGGTGGACGGGGTGCACTGGGACGACTACTTCTACCCGTACCCCGCCGAGGGCGAGGACTTCGACGACGACGACGCGTACGCGCGCTACGGCGGCGCCTTCGCCTCGCGCGCGGACTGGCGCCGGCACAACACGGACACCCTGGTCAGCGAGATGTCCGCCCGGCTACGCGTGATCCGCCCGGCCGCGCGCTTCGGCATCAGCCCCTTCGCGATCTGGCGCAACAGCGACCGGGACCCGCTGGGTTCGCCCACGCAGGCGGGCGTCGAAACGTACGACGACCTGTACGCGGACACCCGCAAGTGGGTCAAGCAGGGGTGGATCGACTACATCGTGCCGCAGGCCTACTGGCAGCTCGGCCACCCGACCGCCGACTACGCCAAGATCGTCCCCTGGTGGGCGAAGACCGTCGCGGGCACCGGTGTCGCCCTGTACGTGGGGGAGGCGCTGTACCGCTGCGACCGCAACAGCGCCACCGCGGCGTGGCGCGATCCGGCGGAGCTGTCGAATCACGTGGCGTTCGCCCGCGGATATCCGGAGGTCCGCGGCCACGTCTACTTCTCGGCGAAGCAGGTGGTCGCGGACCCCAACGGAGCGATGGCCAGGGTCGTTGCCGACCACTACCCGACGACGGTGCCGCCGCGTTGAGTCATGGGGTGGGTTTCGTCGGGTGCTTCACGACGCAGTCGGGTCCCGGGGACATGACGGCCTCGTGGCCGTCCGAGAAACGGACGCGGTAGGGAGGAGTGCCGTTCTCGCCCATTACCTGAGTGATTTCACCGACCCTGTCGTGCTGCCCCACGATCCTGCCGTGTTGCACCAGCTGGTCGCCCTCGGTCGCGCGCATTGCTGACCTCCTCAGAGGCGGTCTGATCCGGTGATAGCAGTTTACGGCGGTTCGTATGGATTAGGCCTGCTGGGTCACGGCAATGCAGACCAGCACCGCGCAGGCGGCGGCCGGGGCCGCGGGCGTCAGGTGCTCACCCAGCAGGGCCACCGACCAGACCAGGGTCAGCAGTGGCTGCGCGAGCTGCAGCTGACTGGCCCGCGGGGCGCCGATCTCCGCCATGCCGCGGTACCAGACGTACAGGCCGAGGAAGGTGGAGCCGGCCGCCGCCCAGAGCAGACCGGCCAGCCCGTGGCCGGTCAGGTGCACCGGCTCGTACGCGAGCCCCAGCGCCGCACCGGCCAGGCTGAGCGGCAGGCACAGCACCAGCGCCCAGCCGATGACCTGCCAGCCGGGCAGGACGCGGGCCAGGCGCCCGCCCTCGGTGTATCCGGCCGCGCACACCAGCAGGGCGCCGAAGAGGTAGCCGTCGCCCACCGAGAGGGCTCCGCCGCTCTGGGTCAGGGTGAAGCCGAGGACGACGGCGGCCCCGGCGACGGCCGCCCCCCAGAACCGGCGCGAGGGCCGGACACCGGTGCGCAGGGCGGACACGGCGGCGGTGGTGAGCGGGAGCAGGCCGACCACGACGGCGGCGTGCGAGGTGGTGGAGGTGGTCAGGGCCAGAGTGGTGAGCAGCGGGAAGCCGACGACCACTCCGGCGGCGACGACAGCGAGGCCCGCCCAATGTGCGCGGGCGGGCAAGGGGACGCGTCCGGCCAGCAGGAAGCCGCCGGCGATCAGGGCGGCGAGCACGCTGCGCACGGCGACGAAGGACCAGGGGCCGAAGCTCTCCAGGCCCCAGGCAGTGGCGGGGAAGGTCAGCGAGAAGGCGATGACGCCGAGGGAGGCGAGCGCGGTGCCGCCGGTGGCCCGGCCGCTGGCGAGGCGACCGCGTTCGAGGCGACCGCCGGGGAGTGGACCGCCGGTGCGACGGCTGCCCGCGGTCCGGTCGGCGGACCTCTCAACCGCTATCGTTGTGCGGCGAGTAGCGCTATTCTGTGCTGTCATGTACGAGCGTAGCAGTGTGGCAGAGCTGGCAGAATCCCTCCGGTCGGAGCTCAACCGCTACTCCGTAGGTGGAAAGCTTCCGTCGAGCCGCGCTCTGGTGGAGCGCTACCGGGTCAGCCCCGTCACCGTGTCCCGCGCCCTGGCGCAGCTGGCGGCCGAGGGGTTGGTGGTCACCCGGCCGGGCGCCGGGGTGTTCCGGGCCCGGCCCCGTACGGCGGAGCCCGCACCCGGGGACACCTCCTGGCAGGAGGTCGCCCTCAGCGCGGAGGGCGCCGGTGACGTGGTGCCCCGTTCCGTGGACGCCTCGGGAGTGCTGGTCTCGCTGGCCGCGCCGCCGCCCGGCGTGATCGAGCTCAACGGCGGCTACCTGCACCCCTCCCTCCAGCCGGAGCGGGCCATGGCCGCCGCACTGGCCCGGGCCGGCCGGCGCCCCGGTGCCTGGGGCCGGCCGCCCATGGAAGGGCTGCCCGAACTGCGCGACTGGTTCGCCCGGGAGATCGGCGGCGCCGTCGTGGCCGCCGACGTACTGGTCACCGCGGGTGGGCAGAGCGCGCTGACCACCGCCCTGCGGGCGCTGGCCCCGCCCGGTGCCCCGATCCTGGTGGAGTCCCCGACCTACCCCGGGCTGCTGGCCATCGCCCGAGCCTCCGGATGCCGGCCGGTGCCCGTCCCGGTGGATGCCGAGGGGGTCCGGCCGGAGCTGCTGGCCGCCGCGTTCGAAGCGACCGGGGCGCGCGTGTTCGTGTGCCAGCCGCTGTTCCAGAATCCGACCGGCGCGGTGCTGGCGCCCGCCCGGCGGACCGAGGTCCTGCGGATCGCCAGGGCCGCCGGGGCCTTCGTGGTGGAGGACGACTACGCCCGGTCCCTGGCCCACGAGGACGCCGGACCACTGCCCGCGACGCTCGCGGCCGAGGACCGCGACGGGGTGGTGGTACACGTGCGGTCGCTGACCAAGGCCACCTCGCCCAGCCTGCGGGTGGGCGCGCTCGCCGCTCGCGGCCCGGTGTTGGACCGGCTGCGCGCCATCCAGGTCGTGGACAGCTTCTTCGTCCCCCGCCCGCTGCAGGAGGCGGCCCTGGAACTGGTCGGCTCGCCCGCCTGGCCCCGCCACCTGCGGGCGGTCGCCGCCGAGCTGCGGCACCGGCGGGACGTGCTCGCGGGCGCGCTGCGCAGGGAGCTGCCCGGGCTGGCGCTGCCCCATCTGCCCTCGGGCGGATACCAGCTGTGGGCGCGGCCGGCCGAGGGCGACGACGCCTTCGCAGCGGCGGCCCTGCGCGCCGGGGTCGCGGTCGCGCCCGGCCGCCCGTACTTCTGTGCGGAACCGCCGGGTCCGTACGTACGGCTCAGCTTCGCCGGGGTATCGGGCGCGGGGGAGCTGAACGAGGCCGTACGGCGACTCCGCCACGGGGTCGGCGGCGTACCCGGCGGCGTGTCCGGCGGCGTGTCCGGCGGCGGGGGCGACGCCCGGGCGGGCAACGCCCCCGGCACTGACGCTTGACCGCATGCGGGACGCGGCTCACCATCTCCGCATGACTGTTCGGGTTTCGCTCGTCGCCGCAGCCCGTGGCTCCTCGCTGCTCGCGGAGCGCTTCGACGACGACCGCCCGTTGGACGGGGCGGGCTGGCGTGCCGTCGAGTCCGCCGCGCGCGGTCTCGTACCCCTGGGCGCCGCCGAGCTCCGCTACTGCTCGCCCACTCCGCGCAGCCGGGCAACCGGCCAGGCCCTGGGGTACGCCCCGCTCGCCCAGCCGGCCCTGCGCGAGTGCGACATGGGCCGCTGGCGGGGGCTGACCCTGGCGGAGGTGGCGGCCCGCGAGCCCGGGTCGGTGGACCTCTGGCTCACCGACCCCCTCTCCACCCCGCACGGCGGTGAATCCCTGCACGCCTTCATCTCCCGCATCGGCGGGTGGCTGGACACCAGGCCCGCCGACGACGGGGCTGCGATCGTGGCGGTGGCGGAGCCCTCGGTGGTCCGCGCCGCCCTCGTGTACGCGCTCAACGCGGCCCCGCTGACGTACTGGAACGTCGACGTCTGCCCGCTCTCCACGATCACCCTGACCGGCTGGTCGGGCTGCTGGCACCTGTCGCTCCAAGCGCCCGCGTGACCCGGCCCGCCACCAACCGGCTGCTCCGACCGGCTGCCCCGACCGGCAACTCCGCAGGCGACTCCGGCACAAAGGAGTGGAGACGCGCGGCAGGCCCGCCCTAGCCTGCGACCATGACCGAGATCGAGATCACCACCATTGCCCAGCGCCCCGAACTGGCCGCCCGTCTCTGGGACATGAAGGACTCCTGGCCGCAATTCGCCCAGAACGACTCCCTCGCATGGCTCCTCTACCCCCGAATGGTGGCGGAGCTCGCGGACTACGTCCTGGTCGCGACCGACGGTGACGAGGTCATCGCCCGGGGCTTCAGCGTGCCGTTCGCACTGCACGCGCCGGGCCGGGACGGGGCACTTCCCGGGCGGGGCTGGGACCAGGTCCTCATGTGGGCCTTCTCCGACCTGCGGCGCGGGGTCGCACCGGACACCGTGAGCGCCATCGAGATCTCCATCGCAGCCCACCGGCAGGGAGAGGGGCTGTCCGGGCGGATGCTGTCCGCAATGCGGGAGAACGCCCGCGCCCGGGGCTTCGCCGAGGTGGTGGCCCCGGTCCGGCCGAGCGGTAAGCCGGCCGAGCCTGACACCCCGATCGAGGAGTACGCGTACCGCACCCGCGAGGACGGCCTCCCGCACGACCCGTGGCTGCGGGTCCACGTACGCGCGGGCGCGGTGATCGACTCGGTGGCCCCGCTCTCGATGACGATCACCGGCTCGCTCGCGGAGTGGCGGGAGTGGACCGGCCTCCCCTTCGACGCGACGGGCCCGGTCCGGGTGCCGGGAGCCCTGGTACCGGTCCGCTGCGAGCTCGAACAGGGCTACGCGGCGTACGTGGAGCCGAACGTCTGGGTCCGCCACGGCCTGGCCCACCCGTCGGCGTGATCGCCGGGCTCCCACCTGGCGAAGTCGCACGCATCAACTGAAGCGCTCGGCGGGCCGTGCTTCCCCGGCGGGGCATAGGCGGGGAGCCGGGGTGCGACGGCGGTGTTCCTGACCCCTGGCAGTCAGCTGCGCGCCGTGAGATCGTCCGCAGGTGACCGACGCTGCTGGTGGGGCAATGACCTTGAGACGGCCGGACGATCGCGCTGCGTCCGCCCTGCGCTTCGCGACGGAACTCGTCGCGTGGGTGGCCACCCCCTGGGCCCTGGCCAGCCGCTCATGGCTGCTGGCCGCCCTGTCCGTGCTGGTCCTGATCGGCCTTCCGACGTTGTTCTCCACCCCGGGGGACAAGGCCAACGTGATCATCGCGGTGCCGGGCTGGGCCACGATCCTGCTGGTGCTGCTCCAGCTCGCCGCGGCCGTGGTCTCCTCGTGGCTGGCCTGGCCCGCCTGGGCGGCGGTCCCCGTGACCCTGCTGGCCGCCGCCACCCTCGTCGCGGAGCGTCGACGCTGGCGGTGGCTGGTCTCCGCGAACCGGCTCGCCGATTGAAGCGCCCACCCGCCGACTGGTGTGACTGAGCGTCACAGTTGGCCCGTCCGGCCAACTACGCTGCTCAGTCTTTGCCGTAACGGGTGCTGCGAAGCCGCTTCAGCTGTTGTCGTGCAAGTGTCCGAGGGGAGCAAGGGCGTAGACCTGCCTCGCGCTCAGCCGCGGCGCCTGACCGGTTCACCGAGCAGGTCGGTCAGCTCCGCCTCGACGGCTGGCAGGAGCGACGTTCCCCAGACGGTCAGGGTCTGCTCCCAGGGATGCCCGAAGGTGCCCAGGCGCAGGTCATGGGTGACGTGGAGGTAGTAGTCCCCGTTGGGGTAAGTGCCGTAGCCCGGGACCGGGGGACGACCGGGTACGCCAACGCGGCGGGGGTCATAGCGGTAGCCGTTGTGCTGCCAGTCCAGCCAGTGCACGAACTCCCCCGGCTTGGTGGCGGCGAGCAGTCCACGTCGGACGATCGCATCAAGCTCGCCAGGGAGGTCCAGGACGAGCCGATGGTGGGAGTGCAGGTTCCAGACGGCTGACGGGGACGGCTCTGTGATCGCGGGCCGGTAGGTCATGCTCGGCTTGAAGTCAAAGTCCGCGTAGAAGCGGTCCCACAGCGGCCCGTCGTCGTGGAGCCAGTCGAGAAACTGCGCGGGACGGGTGGACTCAGGAGTGCCGGGCGGGCGCCAGTGGTAGGAGCGGACGGTGGTGGCCTCGGTGAAACCGGCCTCCAGGAGCCGTGCGCGGAGGAGGCCGTCGGCCTCGGCGAGGAGGGCCATGCCCCGCCAGCTCCTGCGCCACTCGTCAGTGCAGGTCCTGACGAAGTCCGCTTCGTCGCGCGTCAGACCTCCGACCACGGCGAAGGGACGGCCTTCGTCGGCGTGCATCCAGGCCACGCCGACGACGAGACCGTCCTCCAGCAGGACCTCGATGAACACGTCCCCGTCATCCGAGGCGCCGTCCGCGATCATCTCCGGGTAGGGCATCGCGTGCAGGCACGGGGAGCCGACGGCGACCTCCCAGGCCCGCTCGGCCTGCCCGCGCACGGCGTACAGGTTGTGCACCCCCTGCCGTGGCAGCTCTTTCGCGCCCGAGGGCACCTCGGTGGCCAGGGTGTTGTGTTCTTCGGAACGCAGGGGGCCGGCGATCAGCACGGAGCGCTCCCAGCCCGGCGTGAACCCCGCCGCCGTCAGCGCCGGGCCGAGGTCCGGCGAGTCGTGCCCGTACACCTTCCACTCCGCTGGCTCGCCGCGCTCCGCAAACGCCTCCCGCTGTCGGCGCACCAGCACGGCAAGGGGAAGAGACTCCCCGTGCTCCCGCTGCGGGCAGTCACAAACTGGTAGCGGCCTGGGCCCTGCGGGCTTTGCATAAAAGTGCGGGGGTACGTATAGTCATGCCATCGAGGAGGAGGGTCCGATGGTGGTACGTGTAGCGGTGGCCGGAGCGAGCGGGTACGCGGGCGGAGAGGTCCTGCGTCTGCTGCTCTCGCACCCCGAGGTGGAGATCGGCGCCCTGACCGGGAACTCCAACGCCGGACAGCTCTTCGGCAGCCTCCAGCCGCACCTCGTTCCGCTCGCGGGACGGACCCTGGAGGCGACCACGCCCGAGGCCCTCGCCGGCCACGACGTCGTGTTCCTCGCGCTGCCGCACGGGCAGTCCGCCGCCGTCGCCGCCCAGCTCGGCGAGGACGTCCTCGTCGTCGACATGGGCGCCGACCACCGGCTCAAGGACTCCGCCGACTGGGACGCGTTCTACGGAGCCCCGCACGCCGGAACCTGGCCCTACGGGCTTCCCGAGCTGCCCGGTGGCCGTGCCGCGCTGGAGGGTGCCAAGCGCATCGCGGTGCCCGGATGCTTCCCGACCGCCGTCTCCCTCGCCCTGTTCCCCGCCTACGCGGCGCAGCTGGCCGAGCCGGAGGCCGTGATCGTCGCGGCCACCGGCACCTCCGGCGCCGGCAAGGCGCTCAAGCCGCACCTGCTCGGCTCCGAGGTGATGGGGTCCGTGAGCCCGTACGGAGTGGGCGGCGGGCACCGGCACACTCCCGAGATGGTGCAGAACCTGAGCCCGCTGGCGGGGCAGCGCGTTTCCGTGTCCTTCACGCCGACCCTCGTGCCCATGGCCCGCGGCATCCTTGCGACCTGCTCCGCCAAGGCGCTCCCCGGCACCACCGCCGACGCGGTCCGGGCAGCGTACGAGAAGGCCTACGCGGACGAGCCCTTCGTCCACCTGCTGCCCGAGGGGCAGTGGCCGGCGACCTCGTCCGTCCACGGTTCCAACGCCGTTCAGATCCAGGTCGCGTACGACGGGTCCGCACAGCGGATCATCGCGATCAGCGCCATCGACAACCTCACCAAGGGCACCGCCGGTGGCGCGGTGCAGAGCATGAACATCGCCCTCGGCTTCCACGAGGGCCTGGGTCTCTCCACGATCGGTATCGCTCCATGAGCGGGGGACACCTCCCGGCGGAAGCCGGGGGAGCACGCCCGGCCGACGGGCCGAAGACGAACATGACGACAACGATGACCGCCGTACGACCGCTCCGCGCGGGCGGAGAAGTGAACGAGGAGACGCAGTGAGTGTCACGGCAGCACAGGGATTCACGGCCGCGGGCATCGCGGCCGGGATCAAGGCGAACGGCAACCCGGACCTGGCCCTCGTGGTTAACAACGGGCCGCGCCTGGCCGCAGCGGGCGTCTTCACCTCCAACCGCGTCAAGGCCGCGCCCGTGCTCTGGTCCGAGCAGGTGCTGCGCGGCGGCACGGTCAGCGCGGTCGTCCTGAACTCCGGCGGCGCCAACGCCTGCACCGGCCCCAAGGGCTTCCAGGACACCCACGCCACCGCAGAGAAGGTGGCGCAGACGCTCGGCGGCGAGCACAACGCCGGCGAGGTCGCCGTCGCGTCCACCGGCCTGATCGGCGTCCAGCTCCCGATGGACAAGCTGCTGCCGGGCATCGAGACCGCCGCGCTGGCCCTCTCCGAGGACGGCGGCGAGGCCGCCGCCATCGCCATCAAGACCACCGACACCGTGCACAAGACGGCGACGGTGACGCAGGACGGCTGGACCGTCGGAGGCATGGCCAAGGGTGCGGGAATGCTCGCCCCGGGCCTGGCCACCATGCTCGTCGTCCTCACCACCGACGCCGACGTGGACAGCGCCACCCTCGACCGGGCGCTGCGCTCCGCCACCCGCACCACCTTCGACCGGGTCGACTCCGACGGCTGCATGTCCACCAACGACACGGTGCTGCTGCTCGCCTCCGGCGCCTCCGGCCGGGTGCCGGCGTACGAGGCCTTCGCCGAGGCGGTCCGCACCGTGTGCGACGACCTGGCCCGCCAGCTCATCGGCGACGCCGAGGGGGCCAGCAAGGACATCCGCATCGAGGTCATCGGTGCGCTCACCGAGGACGACGCGGTCGAGGTCGGCCGGTCCATCGCCCGCAACAACCTGCTCAAGTGCGCCATCCACGGAGAGGACCCGAACTGGGGTCGGGTGCTCTCCGCCATCGGCACCACCCAGGCCGCCTTCGACCCGGACCGGCTGAACGTCGCCATCAACGGCGTCTGGGTCTGCAAGAACGGCTCGGTCGGGGAGGACCGCGACCTGGTCTCGATGAAGGACCGCGAGGTCCGCATCACCGCAGACCTGTCCAACGGCAGCGAGTCGGCCGTGATCTGGGGCAACGACCTGACCGCCGAGTACGTCCACGAGAACAGCGCCTACTCCTCATGAGCAACGAGAAGGCCGGCCAGCCCGGTACCGGAACCGCGCGCAAGCACACGGCGCTGCCCAAGGCGGAGATCCTCATCGAGGCCCTGCCCTGGCTGACCCGCCACAACGGCAAGGTCGTCGTCATCAAGTTCGGCGGCAACGCCATGGTCGACGAGGACCTGAAGGCCGCCTTCGCCCAGGACGTCGTCTTCCTGCGCCAAGCGGGCCTGAAGCCCGTCGTGGTGCACGGCGGCGGCCCCCAGATCAATGCCCAGCTCGACAAGCAGGGCCTGGTCAGCGAGTTCAAGGCGGGCCTGCGCGTGACCACTCCCGAGGCCATGGACGTCGTACGGATGGTCCTGGCGGGGCAGGTCCAGCGCGAACTGGTCGGCCTGCTCAACCAGCACGGCCCGCTCGCCGTGGGCCTGACCGGCGAGGACGCCCACACCATCACCGCCACCCAGCACACCCCGGAGATCGACGGCGAACTCGTCGACATCGGCCGGGTCGGCGAGATCACCGCCATCGACACCGGCGCGATCGAGGCGCTGCTCGCCGACGGCCGGATCCCGGTCGTCTCCTCCATCGCGCGCAGCGCCGACGACCACCACGTCTACAACGTGAACGCCGACACGGCAGCCGCGGCGCTGGCCGCCGCCCTCGGAGCCGAGACGCTGATGGTGCTGACCGACGTCGAGGGCCTGTACGCGGACTGGCCCAACAGTGACGAGGTCATCAGCCGCCTCACCGTCAGCGAGCTGGAGAAGCTACTGCCCGAGCTGTCCGCCGGCATGGTGCCCAAGATGGAGGGCTGCCTGCACGCCGTCCGCGGCGGTGTGAGCACGGCCCGCGTGATCGACGGGCGGGTCCAGCACTCGATCCTGCTGGAGATCTTCACCGACGAGGGAATCGGCACGATGGTCGTGCCCGACGCGCAGGGAGGGGACCCCGCATGACCGGCAACCAGGATTACGCCGCCCGCTGGCAGGGCGCGCTGACCAACAACTACGGAACTCCCGCGCTGGCCCTCGTACGCGGGGAGGGCGCCCGGGTCTGGGACGCGGACGGCAAGCAGTACACCGACTTCGTCGGCGGGATCGCGGTCAACGCCCTCGGGCACGCGCACCCCGCGATCGTCGAGGCCGTGACCCGGCAGATCTCCACCCTCGGGCACGTCTCCAACCTCTACGCCTCCGAGCCGGTCCTCGCCCTCGGCGAGCGGCTGCTCCAGCTCTTCGGTCGCCCCGGTCGGATTTTCTTCTGCAACTCGGGAGCAGAGGCGGTCGAGGCCGCGTTCAAGATCGGCCGGCTGACCGGACGGACCCACATGGTCGCCACCGACGGCGGCTTCCACGGCCGGACCATGGGCGCTCTCGCACTGACCGGCCAGCCCAAGAAGCAGGGTCCGTTCCGGCCCCTGCCAGGTGACGTCACGCACGTCCCGTACGGAGATGTCGACGCCCTGCGGGCCGCCGTCACCGAAGAGACCGCGCTCGTCGTCATCGAGCCGATCCAGGGTGAGAACGGCGTGGTCGTGCCCCCGGCCGGGTACCTGAGGGCCGCCCGCGAGATCACCCGGGCCACCGGCGCCCTGCTCGTCCTGGACGAGGTGCAGACCGGCATCGGGCGGTGCGGCCACTGGTTCGAGCACCAGGCCCACGAGGGCGTCGAACCCGATCTCGTCACACTCGCGAAGGGACTGGGCGGCGGCCTACCGATCGGCGCCGTGGCTGCCTTCGGGCCCGCCGCGGACCTGCTCCAGCCCGGCCAGCACGGCACCACCTTCGGCGGGAACCCGGTCGCGTGCGCCGCCGGCCTCGCCGTCATCGACACCATCGCCGCCGAAGGCCTGCTCGACCGGGTCAAGGTCCGGGGGGAGCAGCTGCGGTCCGGAATCGAGGCCGCCGGGCACCCGCTGGTCTCTCATGTCCGTGGCGAGGGCCTTCTCCTGGGTATCGTGCTGACCGGGCCGTTCGCCGCGCAGGTGCAGCAGGCGGCCCAGGATGCCGGCTTCCTGGTCAACGCGCCCGCCCCCGACGTCGTACGGCTCATGCCCCCGTACGTCCTCTCGGAGGCAGAGGCGGACGCGTTCGTCCGGGCCCTGCCCGGCATCCTCGACGCAGCCAACGGGGACGGACACACCGGGGAATGAGACGACGATGAGCCACGCGCAGGACCACGAGCCGTGGGGGCCCAACCGGCGGGGGGCACCCCCGGCGGTAGCCGGGGGAGAGTCCGGGGGAGGGCCTTCCGTTCCGCAGACCCGCACCGCCCGCCACCGCCGGATCGTGGACATCCTCAACCGGCAGCCGGTCCGTTCCCAGAGCCAGCTGGCCAAGCTGCTCGCCGACGACGGGTTGAGCGTCACCCAGGCGACGCTCTCCCGCGACCTCGACGAGCTGGGCGCGGTGAAGATCCGCAACACCGGCGGTGAGCTGATCTACGCGGTGCCCAGCGAGGGCGGTTTCCGCACCCCGCAGGCCCCGTTGGGCGAATCGGCGAAGGAGGAGCGCATGCGGCGCCTCTCCGGGGAGTTGCTGATCTCGGCGGAGGCCTCCGCGAACCTCGTCGTCCTGCGCACCCCGCCGGGTGCCGCACAGTTCCTCGCCTCCGCCATCGACCAGGCCGAGCTCCACGCGATCCTCGGCACGATCGCCGGTGACGACACGCTGATGCTGATCAGCCGCGACCCGGCGGGGGGCCAGGCCCTCGCGGACCACCTCCTGCGCCTGGCCCAGAAGGAGGGCTGAGCCGCTCCGGCTCCACCCCGCCCCGCCTCCGCCCGGGCGCCGGACCCGGACCGGCCGCGAGGACCGGTACGTGCCCGCTGCCGAGGCCGAGGAGCTCAGTAACGGGTGACGGCGAGCTGCCCCTCCTGCGTGCCGATCGCGATGTGCGGCCGGCGGCGGGGGTCGGCCCAGCGCAGGATCGCGCGCATGGCCCGCTCCGGCACGGAGACGCAGCCGGCCGTCGCCCCCTTCCCGTTGACGTGCAGGAAGATGCCCGCGCCCCGGCCGTGCACCGGCCGCTCGTAGTTGAAGCCGATGACCAGCGCGTGCGCGTACTGCGTCCCGTACGTCACCAAGTGCTCCGCCTCGCCCGGTGCGCAGTCCGCGGGCAGCGGCTCCACCCAGCGGTTGTAGTGGTCCGAGGCGTTGTCCTGGCACCACCACGAGCGGTCCGTCACCCGCCGGTAGCGGTAATCCGTTCCGACGGGGGCGCGCTGGACGCCGAAGGCGTACGGCAGGTCGTAGAGGCCCGTCGGCGTCGTGTTCGTGCCCTGGGTGCGGGTCGCGCCCTCCGTGAGGCCGTTCGCGCCGAAGCGGGCCTCGGCGCTGCCGGCCTCGTACCAACGCCCGGCCCGCCGGTCCCACCAGGTGACCCGGCCGGTCGTGGATCCGGGCCCGGGCGCTACGGCGGTGATCAGCTGGCTGCCGCCGCCCGTGTCGGTGAGACGGGCGGGCAGCGGCGCACACCAGTACGGGCCCTGCTGGAGCAGGGCGGTGACGATCAGTGAGCCGGTGACGAGAGCAGTACGCAGCACATATCAGACGGTACGGGGCGGAAGGGGCAGGGGCAGTGCAGGCAGGCCGTCGAGGCTCACTCCGATGAAGTCCTTCTTCTCGCAGTACTCGCCGAACTCCTCATCCGTCTTGCGGCCGAAGTGCTCCGCGTGCAGGGTGCGCTCCCCCTGGTACTCCATGAAGGGGACGGCGTACCCGCACACGTCCGCGATGCGGCGGGCGTGGACGAGGATGACCGCCCGTGCTCCGGGGCCGTCGGCCTCACCGAACCGGGCGATCAGCTCGGCCCAGCGGGGGTCGTCGCGGAAGACGGCCTCCCCCTCGCCGTGGATGCGCACGATGTTCGGCGGGCCGCTGAACGCGCACCACATCAGGGTGATCCGGCCGTTCTCGCGGACGTGAGCGATGGTTTCGGCCCCGCTGCCGCCGAAGTCGAGGTAGGCGAGGGTCTGCTCGTCGATGACGACGAGCGTTCCCGCGCGACCCTTGGGGGACAGGTTGACGTGGCCGTCACCCGCGAGCGGGGCGGTGGCCGTGAAGAAGATCGGCTGTTCCTCGATGAAGGCGCGGAGTCGGCCGTCAATGCGTTCGTAGAGCTTTCCCATGATCCGATTGTCAGCCCGGAACGGTCGGTTCAGGCCAGGTAATTCCGGTCCGCGAGACCGCGGCGGGCGCGCCACCACCGCATGGCCCCCTCGCGCGCCGCGCGCACCGGCCCCTCGTGCCGTGCGTCCGGTTCCGTGCGGTCCTCCTCGTTCAGCCCCAGGCGGTGGCGCCACAGTTGCAGGACCTCGGGGCGCAGCACATGCGCCGACGCCTCCAGCAGCGCGCCGAGTTCCGCGCGGTCCGCCTGCTTCGCGTGCAGGGTGGCGGACCAGTTCCAGATGGACACCGTCTCCACCGCGACCCGACGCAGGCCCGGGTCGGGGTGCACCGACAGGGCCACGGCGGCCCGCAGGGCGGCGATCCTGCCCTGGACGCGCAGCAGTTGGAATGCCGCCCGCCGGGTGTGCAAGGGCCGTTCCGGGGCGGTACGGGCGGCCAGCGCCCCGGAGTCCAGCTGCAGGGCCGCGGGGCGCAGGCAGAGCGCGGCCTCGCGGGCCACGGATGCCGACGGGTCGTCCAGCAGGGCGAGCAGGGCCGCCTTGCCGGGGGCGGCGTGCAGGTGGCGCAGCCCGGCCAGGGCGGCGGCCCGCACCGGGCCGGCGGGATGGTCCAGTAGGGCGGCCAGCAGCGGTGCGTCGCCGCGGCGGGCACACTCGGCGAAGCCGGTCACCGCATGCGGGCTCACGTGCTCCGGGTCCGCGACGAGCCCGCGGTAGTGCGCGTGGGGGTCGCCGCCGTCCTGGCGCAGGAGCCAGCGGGCGCAGGCCCGGACCGCGCCGGACCGGTCGGCCAGGTGGTCCGCGGCCTCCGCGGCCCGCCCGGCCCGGCGCAGGGCGGTGATGCCGGCGGCCCGGACCGTCGGGGCGCCTGCGCCGAGCAGGGTGTCGATCGCCTCGTCGTCCGGTCCGTCGGCGGCCATCACCGCGAGCGCGGCGTCGGTCCACGTCCGGTTCGTCACCGGATCGCGCTCCGCGGCGGCGTGCCGGGCAAGATCCCGGACGCCGACCGTTCCGGCGGCGACGGTGAGGCGGGCGGCGAACCGTCGGGTCGGCAGGTCGTCACTCGTGCGCAGCCGGTCCAGGATGCCGTCGCGCTGCCGGCCGGTCAGCGAGTTCCAGCTCCATGTCGTCGAGGGCCGCCCGGGGCGCCACCATGCGGCCAGGAGGGAGTACCGGCCGGTCAGGGCGGCCTCCAGCTGCTCCAGCGCCCAGTCGCCGTGTTCGCGCCGGGCCAGCCGCAGGACGAGCGGGGTGAGTTCGGTCAGTGCGCCGGCGGGGTCCTTGGCCACGGCCCTGCCGAGCACCCGCCGGGCCCGACCCCGTACCGCCGGAGCCCAGTCGGCGCACCGGACCAGGACGAGCTGGAGCGGCGGGCGCCGCGACTCGGCGAGCGCGGACCCGCGGACCCGCCCGTCGGGGTCGCACAGCCGGGCCTCGATCCGGTCGGTGCGAAGTGGCTCAGAGGAGGCGGAGTGCAGGCGTCGCACCTCCTTGTCGAAGGCGATCCAGGCCTCCGGTCCGTTCTGGACGAGCATGCCAGCGACGAGGCGGGTGTCCCCGCCCAGCAGCGCCGCCGCCACGGCGTGCCCCTGTGCCGTGTCCTGCCGAATACCCCGCACGCGCCCTCCCCCGGATGTGTGGTGCCGGTCGATCGTAGGCCGCCGTCCGTGCGCCGCGCCTGCGATATTCGTGCAGCTCGGAGCGGTCACCCGGCGGCGCGATTGACGAAACATACGGAACACTGCATAGTTATGCCTGCCGCAGGGTTTCATCGAGATCTCCGGCCTCTCGTCGAAGACCGCGGCGGGGCGCGACCTCGCCTGACCGACCGGCAGTCCGGCCGACAGCAGTACGTGACCGCCTCCCCGTTTCCTCCGCGGTGGGGAGGCGGTTTCACATCCAAAGCCATGCAGTCTTGAGGAGAGCAGTAGCTGTGAGCAGCAACAACGGTGGGGACGTCCGGCTCTGGGGCGGCCGGTTCGCCGACGGCCCGGCCGAGGCCCTTGCGAAGCTGTCCGCGTCGGTCCACTTCGACTGGCGCCTCGCGCCGTACGACATCGCGGGCTCCCGCGCCCACGCCCGGGTGCTCGCCAAGGCGGGCCTGCTGACGGCAGGCGAGCTCGACCGCATGATCGCGGGCCTCGACCAGCTGGAGGCCGACGTGGCCGACGGGTCCTTCACCGGGACCATCGCGGACGAGGACGTGCACACCGCCCTGGAGCGGGGCCTGCTGGAGCGGCTCGGCGCCGACCTCGGTGGCAAGCTGCGCGCCGGCCGGTCCCGAAACGACCAGGTCGCCACGCTCTTCCGGATGTACCTGCGCGACCACGCCCGGATCATCGGCGGGCTCGTCGCGGACCTCCAGGACGCACTGGTCGGCCTCGCCGAGACGCACGCGGACGTGGCCATGCCGGGCCGGACCCACCTCCAGCACGCGCAGCCGGTGCTCTTCGCCCACCACGTGCTGGCCCACGTGCAGTCCCTGTCGCGGGACGCCGAGCGGCTGCGGCAGTGGGACACCCGGACCGCGGTCTCGCCGTACGGTTCGGGCGCGCTGGCCGGCTCCTCGCTGGGGCTGGACCCGGAGGCGGTCGCCGCCGACCTCGGCTTCGAACGCGGCTCGGTCGGCAACTCGATCGACGGCACGGCCTCGCGCGACTTCGTCGCCGAGTTCGCCTTCATCACCGCGATGATCGGGATCAACCTGTCCCGGATCGCGGAGGAGATCATCATCTGGAACACGAAGGAGTTCTCCTTCGTGACGCTGCACGACGCCTTCTCCACCGGGTCGTCGATCATGCCGCAGAAGAAGAACCCGGACATCGCAGAGCTGGCGCGCGGAAAGTCGGGCCGGCTCATCGGCAACCTGACGGGCCTCCTGGCCACCCTCAAGGCCCTCCCGCTCGCGTACAACCGCGACCTCCAGGAGGACAAGGAGCCGGTCTTCGACTCCTGCGACACCCTTGAGGTCCTGCTGCCGGCCTTCACCGGCATGATGGCCACCCTCACGGTCAACCGGGAGCGGATGGAGGAGCTGGCTCCGGCCGGCTTCTCGCTCGCCACGGACATCGCGGAGTGGCTGGTCAAGCAGGGCGTGCCGTTCCGGGTGGCGCACGAGGTGGCCGGCGAGTGCGTGAAGGAGTGCGAGGCGCTCGGCATCGAGCTCGACGAGCTGACGGACGAGCAGTTCGCGAAGATCTCGGAGCACCTGACGCCGCAGGTGCGGACCGTGCTCAACGTGCCGGGCGCCCTGGCCTCGCGCAACGGCCGCGGTGGTACGGCCCCCTCAGCCGTCGCCGTTCAGCTGACCGAGCTCAAGGCCGATCTGGTGATCCAGCACGCCTGGGCCGGGCACAAGCGGTAGCGCTCACGCTCGGAGGGGCGGCGGGGGCTCTTCGGCTCCCGTCGCCCCTCCGGCGCGTTCCGGACCCGTGGGGCCTGCGAGCCGCCCGCTCAGCCGACCGGGTGCTCCGGCTCGTAGTTGGTCAGCACGCAGCCTTCGACCTGGGCCTTCTCCAGCCGGTAGCCGGACGGGGCGGAGAAGCCCGGCACGCAGTTCAGGTAGAGGAACTGCTGCTGGTACAAGCCGAAGCGGGCCGTGGGGCTGTTGGTCTCCACCGCGATGTTCTCGCCGACGAGCAGCAGGCTCGCGGTGCGCCGCAGCTTGCCGTCGTCCTTCAGATCGGCCTGCTGCGCGGCCTTCGCCTTGGTCTGCATCTTCTTCATGTCGCCCACGGTGTCGAGCCAGTTGAGGTCGTGGGCGCGCTGTGCACCCGCCGGCTCCCCGCACAGGCCGCGCCCGGTCACGCCCCAGCCGAGCGGATCGCCCGTCACCACCGGTGCGTAGTCGATCGACTCGATCGCCACCGTGGCGGGGTCGGTGGAGAAGTGCGTGCAGTCGACGCTGGACGACACGAGCTTCTTCAGCTCGGCGATGCTCCCGGCGCGCGGCAGCCCGAGGCTTCCCCGGGTGGGCTGGCCGGGCTTGCCGGCTGCCGGGTCCTGCGGGGTTTCCAGGTTCGGGCTACCCGATCCGTCCGTGCTCCCCACGAAGTCGCTGAGGTTGCAGCCCTCGACCAGTGCCTTCTCCCGCTTGTAGCCCTGGGGCACCGGGGCGGTGGGGTTGCAGGTCAGGACGCGCAGGTCGGACCGGACGAGCGCGAGGGCCGTCTTCGTGCTCGTCGGGACGGCGACGAAGCCCTTGCCGACCAGGACGCGGCTCTCCAGGCCGTAGGCGCCGTCGCCTCCGGCGATCTTGTCCATGACGTACTGCTTGTAGCGCGTCTGGAACTCCTTCATGTCCGAAGGGACCGAGAGCACGATCTCGCCGTGCGCGGGCTTGTCACTACAGACCCCGCGTTCGGTCACGGACCACTGGCCGACCTTCGTGAGGTCGTCCGAGGCGAGCCGCGGGTCGCCGGGCTTCGTGCTCAGGTCCTCGCACGAGCTGTACTGCCGCACGTACCGCTGCGCCTCGGCGAGGGGGCCTTCGGCCCCGGTGGACGCCGGCGCCGGAGGCGGGGCGGCGTCCGCGCCGCCCTTGCAGGCGGCGACCGCGAGGAGGCAGGTGAGGGCGGCGGTCGTGGCGAGGATCCGCTGGATGCGCATGGGTCGCTTTCGTCGGACGACAGGACACGGGGGTGGCGTGTGCATGCTAAGGGCGGGGTGGGAGCGTGATCAAAAACCGGGGCGCCACTACGCCGCCCACGCGGCCAGCGCATCGAAGTCCGGCCGGGTCAGTCCGATCCTCTCGTCGATGCGCATCAGCAGTGCCCGCGCCGGGTGGCGCTGTTGCACGTACTCCCGGTCCGCGGCCGTGATGTCGTCGTCGATCCAGGCGAACTCCCGCTCGCCCGCGTACTCCAGAACGTACTGCGTCATCCAGAAGGTCCCCCGCGGCGCCGTCCCGTGCATCTGCGGCCAGTCGATGAACGGGAGGCGCGGCAGGCCCAGGTGCGGGCCTATCCAATCGTTCGCCTCGTCTTTCCAGGTGGTGGCCCAGACCAGCTCGTACGAGCGTGCCAGCGCCAGCAGCTCCGCGCCGTGGGCGTGGTTCAGCCAGACCCGCAGGGGCTGTCGGCGCTCCGCCGCGGTCCAGCCCGTCGGACGCATCCGGTGGGTGGAGTAGCCCGCCGGGCGGCGCTGGGCCCGGGCTGCGTACGGGTTCAGTGGGCCGTCCACGTCGATCAGGAGCATGGGCTTCGGTGTCACTTCGGCAGCTTTCCGTTCCGGGGCGCCCGGGGCACCCCATTCTTGAATGAGACATGAACGTCTCATTCGGGGTATGGTTGTCTCATGGCCATGGATCGTGACCAGGTGCTCCGCGACGCCGCAGCCCTGCTCTCCCGCAAATCGACCGCCACGATGGATGAAGTGGCACGCGCCGCAGGCATCGGGCGCGCCACCCTCCACCGGCACTTCGCCGGGCGCGACGCCCTCGTACGCGCCCTGGAGGACCTCGGCATCCGGGAGTTCGAGGAGGCCTTGGACGGCGCCCGCCTCGACGAGGGCACGGCGGTGGACGGACTGCGCCGGCTGGTCGCCGAGACCGAGCCCAACGCCCAGCTGCTCGCTTTCCTCGTCACCGAGAACCAGCTCTTCGAAGGGGACCAGGTCAACGAGGGATGGGCCCGGCTCGACGCCCGCGTCAGCGCGCTCTTCCGGCGCGGCCAGGAGGAGGGCGACATCCGCATCGACCTGAGCCCCGCCTGGCTCACCGAGGCCCTCTACGGCCTCATCGGCACCTGCGCCTGGGCCGTCATGGACGGCCGGGTCGCCGCAAAGGACTTCCAGTACATGATCATCGAGCTGCTGCTCGGTGGCGCCCGACGGAGCGTGGAGAAATGAGCCGTACCGAACAGCTGACGCGGCGGAAGGGGACGGAGGCGACAAGGATCAGGAGCAGGGGGCGCTGGTTGGCGCTCTCCGTGCTCGTCCTGGCCGTCCTGCTGGTCGCGGTGGACGCCACCGTACTCGGCCTCGCCACGCCCTCGCTCAGCGAAGACCTCAAGCCGTCCGGAACCCAGCTGCTGTGGATCGGCGACATCTACTCCTTCGTCATCGCCGGTCTGCTCGTCTCGATGGGCTCCCTCGGCGACCGCGTGGGCCGCAAGAAGCTGCTGCTGGTCGGCGCGACCGCCTTCGGCGCCCTCTCCGTGCTCAACGCCTACGCCACCAGCCCCGAGATGATGATCGTGGCGCGGGCCCTGCTCGGCGTTGCCGGCGCGACGCTGATGCCGTCCACCCTCGCGCTGATCCGGAACATCTTCCACGACCCCAAGGAGCGCAGCCTCGCCATCGGCATCTGGGGCGCCACCGCCTCCGCGGGCGCAGCCGTCGGCCCGGTCGTCGGCGGGGCCCTGCTCCAGCACTTCTACTGGGGCTCGGTCTTCCTCATCAACCTCCCCGTGATGCTCGTCCTGGTCCTCGTCGGCATCAAGCTGCTGCCCGAGTCCAAGAACCCGGTCGCCGGCCCCTGGGACCTGGTCAGCGTCGCACTCTCCCTCGTCGGTGTCATCGGCGTCGTCTACGCCGTGAAGGAAGCCGCCAGCCACGGGCCGACCTGGCAGGTCTGGGCCGCCGCGGTCATCGGCGCCGGCGCGCTGTACGCCTTCGTGCGCCGCCAGTTCACGCTGGCCGCGCCGCTGCTCGACATGCGGCTCTTCAAGCACCGCGGCTTCTCCGCGGCCGTCCTCGCCGACCTCCTCACCGTCTTCGGGCTGTCCGGACTGCTCTTCTTCCTCTCCCAGTTCCTCCAGCTCGTCCAGGGCCGCGAACCGCTGGAGGCCGGGCTCGCCGAACTGCCCGCCGCCATCGGCGCGGTGGTCACCGGTCTGGCCGCGGGCCGCTACGCCCGCCGGTACTCGGTACGGTCCGTCGTGAGCGGCGGCCTGTTGGTCATCGGCCTGTCCCTGGCCGTGCTCACGGTGATCCACAAGGAGAGCGGCTACCCGCTGCTCGGCGCGGCCCTGCTCGTCGTAGGCCTCGGCGCCGGCTTCTCCTTCACCGTCACCGCCGACGTGATCCTCTCCAGCGTGCCCAAGGAGCAGGCCGGTTCGGCCTCGGCGGTCTCCGAGACGGCGTACGAACTCGGCGCCGCCCTCGGCATCGCCATCCTCGGCTCCGTCGTCACCGGCGTCTACCGGGGGTTCACGGCCCCGGCCTCGGTGCCCGCACCGATCGCCGGCGCCGCGCACGAATCGCTGGGCGGCGCCGTCGAGGCCGCGAAGTCGGTGGACCCGGCCACCGCGCAGACCATGGTCGGGGCCGCCCAGGAGGCCTTCGTGGACGGGCTGCGACTCGCCTCCGGCGTGGGGGCGGCCGTCCTGCTGGCCACCGCCGTCACGGCCTGGTTCCTGCTCAAGGGGCAGCGGCTCCAGGACGGCGTCGGCCACTGAACCGCCAAGGGGCGGCGTACTGAATCGAGTTGACAGCCCGTCGAGGCGCAGGTGACCATCCCCGCGATGGAGATCAACGACCTGACCCCGGCGGAACGCCGCGTATGGGACGCCTTCCCGCGCGGCGAGCGGGTCGACTTCCAGGAGGATCCCGACGAGGACGCCTCCGACGGTGCCCGCTGGGGGCCCGAGCGGACGCTGCGCGCCGAGGTGCTCGCCGTCCTGCTGCTGAGCGACCTCGCCGCCCCCGGCCAGGTCCCCGGGCTCAACGTCCGGGGCGCCCGGATCACCGGCAAGCTCATCCTCAAGTACGCCGTCGTCGAGCACGCGATCCGGCTGCGCGCCTGCTGGTTCGAACGCAAACCCGTCCTGCACGGGGCCCGGCTGCGCGCGGTGTCGCTGAACGACTCGACCCTGCCCGGGCTGACAGCGTCCACCGTCACCATCGACATCGCGCTGCGGCTGTCCTGCTGCCGGATCACGGGCCCAGTCCGGCTATCCGGTGCCCGGATAGCCGGAGGCCTGTTCATCCGGAAGGCCGTCATCGGTACGCCCGACGCCCCGCCGGAGCCCCGGGAGGCACTGGAGCCCCGGGAGCGGCAGGAGCCCCCGGAGCCCCCGGAGACTCCCGAGCCTCCGCTCCAGATCAACCACGCCGACATCGGTACCGACGTCATCGCCATGGACCTCACCGTCCACGGCCAGACGCGGATCAACGGTGCCGTCGTCGGTGGCCAGATCAACCTCGACGGCGCCCGCCTCCTCGCCCCCGGCGGGATCGCCCTGCACGCCGAGAACCTGACCGTCGGCACCGACCTGCGCGCGAACCGGCTACGGGCCCGCGGCATGGTCAACCTCACCGGCTCCCGCATTCCCGGCCAGGCCTACCTCGCCCGCGCGGACCTCGCCAACCCCGGCGGGACAGCACTGCGCGCCTCCAGCTGCACCATCGGCGAACTGTGGCTGCGCCGGTGCGCACCGATCCGGGGGGACGTGAACCTGCGCCGCTCCACCTTCGACCTGCTCCACATCGAGCCCGGGACCTGGCCCGAGCAGATACGCATCGACGGACTGACCTACCGCACCCTCGCCCCCCACCTCCCCGCCGAGCAGCGGCTGCCCGCGCTGGAGCGGGAGGAGGCGGGCTACCTTCCGTACGCCTACGAACAGCTGGCCGCGGCCTACCGCACGGCCGGCGACGAGGCGGCGGCCCGTACCGTCCAGCTCGCCAAGATGCGTCGGCACCGGCGCACCCAGCCCCGGCACACCCGGGCCTGGGGGCTGCTCCAGGACGCCACGGTCGGCTACGGCTTCCGGCCGCTGCGCGCGGCGGGCTGGCTGCTGGCCCTGCTGGTGACGGGAACCCTTGCGTACGGACTCCACCCGCCGAGGGCCCTCAAAGCGGGGGAGGCGCCGGACTTCAACCCGGTGTTCTACACGATCGACCTGATGCTGCCGATCATCGGCTTCGGCCAGGAGGGGGCGTACGCGCCGAGCGGCTGGTACCAGTGGTTGTCGTACCTGCTGATCGTGACCGGCTGGGTCCTCGCCACGACGACCGCGGCGGGCGTCAGCCGGTCACTCCAGCGGCAGTAGCGGGGTCAGGCCGCCTTCGCCTTGGTGGCGTACATGTCCACGTACTCCTGGCCCGACAGCCGCATGACCTCGGCCATCACCGAGTCGGTGACGGCGCGCAGCACGTAGCGGTCGCGGTCCATGCCCTCGTAGCGGGAGAACTCCATCGGCTCGCCGAAGCGGACGGTGACCCGGCCCGGGCGCGGCATGCCCGCGCCGCCCGGCTGCAGCTTGTCGGTGCCGATCACCGCGAACGGGACCACCGGGGCGCCGGTCATCAGGGTCAGGCGGGCGATGCCGGTGCGCCCGCGGTAGAGGCGGCCGTCGGGGGAGCGGGTGCCCTCGGGGTAGATCCCGAAGATCTTGCCCTCCTCCAGGATCCGACGGCCGGTCATCAGGGCCGCGACCCCGCCGTTGGCGCCGTCACGGTCGACCGGGATCATGCCGGAGCCGGTGAAGAACCAGGCCATGGCGCGACCCTTGAGGCCCTTGCCCGTCACGTACTCGTCCTTTCCGATGAAGTGGACCGTCCGGTCGCACACCAGCGGAAGGATCATGGAGTCGATGAAGGTGAGGTGGTTGCCCGCCAAAATCACCGGCCCGGAGCCCGGGATGTTCTCGATGCCCTCCACACGGGTGCGGAACATCATTCTCATGACCGGTCCGACAGTGGCTTTGATGAGCGCGGTACGGAACAACGTGAGCCCTCCGGCATCGAAAAGCGGCTTTCGCACTACACGGCGGTAGTGCAGGTGAGGACGATACTCGCGGGTCAGGTCCGAGTGCACATCGGGTTCACGAGCTCGATACGCAGTGTTGACACACGTTTGCGCCATGTTCCCCGCAGGCCCACCCCCGCGCCACCGGCCGATGCCTACGATCGCCAGGCAGAATCGGGCACCAGGCCCCGGAGATCCCGGGACCGCCGGCCCTTTCGGACGACAGGAGTGGCACTCATGACGCAGGGTGGGGCAGCACGGCGCACGGTCCTGGGGGCGGCCGTCCTGGCGGCGGGCGGCGCGGTGACCGGGCTCTCGGCGGGACCCGCGACTGCATCGGAGACGGTGGTCGCGTCGGACGCGTCAGACGCGCGCCACGGCGGCGGCTACCGGGACCTCCCGTTTCCGCTGGTCATCGGCCACCGCGGCGCCTGTGGTTACCGGCCCGAGCACACCCTCGGGTCGTACCAGCTCGCCCTCGACCTGGGTGCCGACGTCATCGAGCAGGACCTGGTGCCCACCAAGGACGGCCACTTGGTGTGCCGTCACGAGAACGAGATCGGCGGCACCACCGATGTCGCCGAGCACCCCGAGTTCGCGTCCCGGCGGACCACCAAGTCGATCGACGGGGTCCCGGTCACCGGCTGGTTCACCGAGGACTTCACCCTCGCCGAGCTGAAGACCCTGAGGGCGAAGGAGCGCATTCCGGCCGTCCGCCAGCGCAACACGCTCTACGACGGCCGATGGGACATCCCGACCTTCGAGGAGGTGCTGCGCTGGGCCGACCGCGAGGGCAAGCGGCGCGGCAAGCGCGTCTGGCTGCACGTCGAGACCAAGCACCCCAGCTACTTCCGGACCTTGGGCCTGGGCCTCGAAGAGCCCCTCGCCAAGCTACTCCGCCGATACGGCCGCGACGGTCGCACCGCTCCCCTCTTCCTCCAGTCCTTCGAACCCTCCAGCATCCAGCGGCTCTCCCGGCTGGTCTCGGCTCCGCGCGTGGTCCTGCTGTCCACCGCGGGCACCCGCCCCTGGGACTTCGAACAGGCCAAGGACCCGCGGACGGTGGCGGATCTGGTCAAGCCGGAAGGCCTGAAGTGGATCGCCGGATTCGCCCAGGGCATCGGGCCCACCATGGACCTGATCATCCCGCGCGACGCGGCCGGACGGCTCGCCACCCCGACCACCCTGGTCAAGGACGCCCACGCGCAGGGGCTGGTGCTGCACCCCTACACCGCGCGCAACGAGAACACCTTCCTGCCGGCCGAGTACCGCAGGGGCACCGATCCGGCCGCGTACGGCGACGCCTTCGGCGCGTTCCGGACGTACTTCGAACAGGGCATCGACGGCATCTTCACTGACAATGCGGACACGGGGCTGCTCGCGGCGGAGGCCTTCCGCCCGGGCCGCGGCCGGTAGGTGCCGCTCGGTGCCGACCGGCGCGCCACGCGTCAACCGATAAGCGGAATGTCACCTTCGGGTGGGCTGTGCCGGGTGGGGAAACCGCCGGGCGCAGCCCGCGCGTCCCGCCCGGCATGGACCTGCTGAAGGACACCGACCTTCTGAACGAACTGGGCCCGCTGCTCTCCGCCGAGGCGGCTGCGGAGGCCCCGGGCGCCGGGGTGGACGCGGCCGACCTGGAACAAGCCGTCTGGGTCAGGCTGCTGGAACACGACCCCGTCCCCGTCGAGCCGGCCCGTTGGCTGCGCCGGGCGGTGCGTGCCGAGGCCCGCCGCGCACGCCGCCGCGCACGGCGGGAGGTTCCGTACGGCCACCGTCACACGTCCGAGGACGGACGCCGGCCCGGGAGCGGCGGCGTCGAACCCGAAGACGCCCTGATGCACGGCGAGGAGACCCGGGCCCTCCGATCGGCGGTCGCCCGATTGCCCGGACGGTGTCCGGAGCTGATGAGGGCACTTCTTTCGCCCAGGGACCTCACCTACCGTGAAATCGCAGGAGAGTTGGGTATCTCACAAGGAAGTTTGGGACCCGTCCGTTCCCGCTGCCTGGGATGTCTGCGCAGAATGCTCGCGTCAGAGGTTGCGGCTCCTCGACTTCGGGGAAGGGAGCGGTAGACCAGCGGGCTACCAGGTGAGCGGGAGGCATGCGCACATGGGCATGAGCGTGACCATTTCGGCGGCAGCTACCGAGGACACTGAGCAGATCCTCAAACTGCAGTACCTGGCGTTCCAGCGTGAGGCCGAGCTGTACGGCAACTACCGCATCCAGCCGCTCACCGAAACCCTGGACTCCCTCAAGGCGGAGCTGGAGGCGGACACGGTACTGGTGGCCCGGCTCGGCGACGAAGTGGTCGGCACCGTGCGCGGCAGCGTGGACGCCGACGGCACCGGCAAGATCGCGAAGCTCTGCGTCCACCCGCGCCTCCAAGGCCACGGGCTCGGCGCCCGGTTGCTGCGCGCCGTCGAGGAGGCCCTCGCGGGGCACGGGAAGACCACCCGGTTCCGGCTGCACAGCGGCAACAAGAGCGAGTCCAACCTGCGCCTCTACCGCAAGGCCGGCTACGTACAGGTCGGGGGCCGTACCGCCCCCGACGGCGTCCCGCTCGTGATCCTGGAGAAGGCGTTCGAAGGCGAAGCCGCGCCCGCCGACTTCGCGGTCAGCGCCTGACGCGCAGCCAGAGCATCCCGGTGATCGGCAGGATCACCGGGATGAACAGGTAACCCATCCCGAAGTCCGACCACACCGTGGTGTCGGGGAAGGCCTCGGGCCGCACCAGCGTCCAGGTGCCCACGGCCAGTACGCCGGTCAGCTCGGCGGCGCAGCAGATCCGCGCCGCCTTGCGTGCCGTCTCCCCGCCACGGACCAGCGAGTACGTGATGAAGGCGTAGACGAGCGCGGCCACGGCGGACAGCGAGTAGGGCAGCGGCGCCCGGTCGAACTCGGTGGAGATCTGGTAGAGCGAGCGCGAGACCGCGCCGACGGTGATCACTCCGTACAGCCAGACCAGCAGCAGCCCCGGACCGGAGACCAGTCGCTTGCGCTCGGTGGGAGCGACGGAAGCAGCGGGAGCGACGGGAGCGTCGGCGCCGGTCGGGTCCGCGGGCATGTCGGTGTCAGGCACCGGGAGTCCCCCAGATGTCGTAGAGCCGTACTTCGAGGACGGCGAGGACGACCGCGCCCGCGGCCACCGTCACCGAACCCCACTTGGTCCGCTCGCTCAGCGAGAGGAACCCGGCGGCCGGGACCGCAGCGAAGGCGCCCACCAGGTAGGCCACGAAGATCACAGTGCCCTCGTCGGGCTTCTTGCCCTGCGCCAACTCGACCAGGCCGACCGCCACCTGGGCCAGTGCCAGCAGGGTCACCACGCCCATGCCGACGAAGTGCCAGTCCTTGGTGGGCTGGTCCCGCAGGGCGGCGAAACCGCACCAGGCGGCGAGGGCGAGTGCGGCCGCGGCGAGGGCGACCGTCAGGGCGTCGAGCATGCAGCGAGGGTATTACGGGCCGCGGGACCCGGTGCGCCCACCCCTGGGCCGGGTTCCGTCGGAGGTCGGGTGCGGACGCCGTACCGGCGCCGGGCCGCCGGTACGGTGACCGTGGTCTTGACCACAGCGCGCACCGCCGGGGAACCCCGCGCGGAGGTGGTCACGGGTGGACCTCTCGGAGGTGTTCGCGCAGGTCAGCGGTGAGGCTACGGAGACGGAGAAGGACCCGCCCGACTGGCCAACCTTGTCCGGTATGCGGTCCGATTGTGTCCGCTATCCGGACGCCTTTGATCGGCAAAGGGATGTGTCTGCTTTACTTGGGCCCATGACCACGACGAGCAGCCGCACCCTTGCGACCGAGGCGACGATGACGCCCGGTGCTCGTTGTATGTGTCGAATGTGCGCCTTCTGAGGGCCCCTCTCCTGAGTCTCGCGCCCCGAAGCGAGACCGGCCGAGCCCGTCCGCCCCGCTGCTGCACAACAGCCCGGAACGGAATGCTCCTGCCCCCGCGCATGCGTGAAAACCGCCGATAAATCCCGGTTCGACCCGTATCGCGTCCCAGATGTTTGCCCCGTGCCCGGCACCCGCTGCGCCGTGCACTCGACAGCGACGGAATTCCAGTGATCACCACATCGGGCCTCACGAAGGTCTACCAGTCCCGTGGCCGCGAGGTCACCGCCCTGGACGGCGTCGACCTGCACGTCCGCGAGGGCGAGGTCTACGGAGTCATCGGCCAGAGCGGCGCCGGCAAGTCCTCCCTCATCCGCTGTGTGAACCTGCTCGAACGCCCCACCACCGGCACCGTGACCGTCGACGGCGTGGACCTCACCGCCCTGGCCGGGCGCGGTCGCCGCGCCGGCAAGGAGCTCCGCGAGGCCCGCAGCCGGATCGGCATGGTGTTCCAGCACTTCAACCTGCTGTCCTCGCGCACCGTGCAGGGCAACGTCGAACTGCCCCTGGAGATCCTCGGCGTCTCCGGCCGCGAGCGCTCCCGCAAGGCCTCCGAACTCCTGGACCTCGTCGGCCTCGCCGACAAGGCCAAGGCCTACCCCGGCCAGCTCTCCGGCGGCCAGAAGCAGCGCGTCGGCATCGCCCGCGCCCTGGCCGGCGACCCCAAGGTGCTGCTCTCCGACGAGGCCACCAGCGCCCTGGACCCCGAGACCACCCGCTCGATCCTCCAGCTGCTGCGCGACCTCAACCAGCAGCTCGGCCTGACCGTCCTGCTGATCACGCACGAGATGGACGTCGTCAAGACGGTCTGCGACTCGGCCGCCCTGATGAAGGGGGGCCGGATCGTCGAGTCCGGCACCGTCGCCCAGCTGCTCGCCACGCCCGGCTCCGAACTCGCCGCCGAACTCTTCCCCGTCAGCGGCGCCGCCACCGGCCCCGACCGGACGGTCGTCGACGTCACCTTCCACGGTGAGGCCGCCACCCAGCCGGTCATCTCCCAGCTGTCGCGGACGTACAACATCGACATCTCGATCCTCGGCGCCGCGATGGACACCGTCGCCGGCCGCCAGATCGGCCGCATGCGCATCGAACTGCCCGGCCGCTACGAGGACAACGTCGTCCCGGTGGGCTTCCTGCGCGAGCAGGGGCTCCAGGTCGACGTCGTGGACGACCCCGAAGACGCTGACGCCGAGCTTGCCCAGCTCGTCAAGGATGGTGCCCTGTGACCTGGTCCGAGATGCAGCCCCTGCTCACCCAGGGCACGTACGACACCCTTTACATGGTGCTGTGGTCCACCCTGGTGACCGTCCTCGGCGGACTGCCCATCGGCATCCTGTTGGTCCTCACCGACAAGGGCGGCCTCCTCCAGAACCAGCCGCTCAACAAGGTCCTCGGCGTGATCGTGAACATAGGCCGCTCGCTGCCGTTCATCATCCTGCTGATCGCCCTGATCCCGGTCACCACCGCGGTCGTCGGCACCTTCATCGGCCCCACCGCCATGATCGTCCCGCTCGCCATCGGCGCCATCCCCTTCTTCGCCCGTCTCGTCGAGACGGCCGTCCGTGAGGTGGACCACGGCCTGGTCGAGGCCGTCGAGTCCATGGGCGGCGGCATCCCCACCCTGGTCGGCAAGGTGCTCCTCCCGCAGGCCCTGCCCTCGCTGGTCGCCGGCGTCACCACCACCGTGATCACACTGGTCGGCTACTCCGCCATGGCCGGCGCGGTCGGCGGCGAAGGCCTCGGTTCCAAGGCCATCACCTACGGCTTCCAGCGCTTCGAGACCGGCTTCATGGTCGCCACCGTCGTGGTTCTGATCGCCGTCGTCACCGTGATCCAGCTGATCGGCGACGTCGCGGTGCGCCTCCTCGCCCGCCGCGGTCGTACGGCCTGAACGACCCGAACGGCTGAACGGCCCGAACCGCTGGACGGCTCAACAGCGCCGACCGCACAAGTTTTTCACCCCAGAGAGCCCGCACTTGTCGTGCTTGGGCCACCACCCGCAAGAACCGCGCACGACCTGCGCACTTGCACCGCTATGAAAGGCACTCTTCGTGCGTAAGAACATCAAGCTCACCGCCTTCGCCGCCACCTCCGCCGCGCTCGCCCTCGGCCTCACCGCCTGCGGCAGCTCCTCGGACCCGTCCTCCACCAAGGCGGACGGCGGCAAGGCCGACGAGAGCAAGCCGCTCGTCATCGCGGCCTCCCCGAGCCCGCACGCCGACATCCTGAACTTCGTCAAGGACAAGCTCGCGGCCAAGGAAGGCCTCAAGCTGGAGGTGAAGGAGTTCACGGACTACGTCCTGCCCAACACCGCCACCGAACAGGGCCAGGTCGACGCGAACTACTTCCAGCACAAGCCGTACCTCGACGACTTCAACAAGAAGAACGGCACGCACATCGTGCCCGTCGTGAACGTGCACCTGGAGCCCCTCGGCCTCTACTCCAAGAAGGTCAAGGCCCTCGCCGACATCAAGGCTGGCCAGACCGTCGCCGTCCCCAACGACACCACCAACGAGGGTCGCGCGCTCCAGCTGCTCGCCGCGAACAACCTGATCACCCTCAAGGAGGGGGTCGGTACCGGCGCCAAGCTGTCCGACATCACCGACAAGAAGGGCCTGGAGTTCAAGGAGCTGGAGGCCGCCACGGTCCCGCGCGCCCTGAACGACGTCGACGCCGCGGTCATCAACGGCAACTACGCCCTGGAAGCCAAGCTCTCGCCCGCCAAGGACGCCCTGGTCCTGGAGAAGGCCGAGGGCAATCCGTACGCCAACTTCCTCGCGGTGAAGGCCGGCAACGAGAAGGACCCGCGGATCGAGAAGCTGGCCAAGCTCCTGGGCTCCGACGAGGTCAAGAAGTTCATCGAGGACAAGTACCAGGGCTCGGTCATCCCGGCCTTCGGCGCCCCGAAGTCCTGACCGGCACCTGAATTTTCGGCCCCGCACCCCCCGGTGGGAGTGCGGGGCCGAGTTCTGCCCGCTTCCGGGCAACCCGGCCATGCGCTTCCCGCGGCACATGCTGCATGCTGTGGCCTACGACCCGCACAAACGGTCCAGCAACGGCATGGAGCTGCGCATGACTACCACCTTCCCGGACGTCACCATCAGCACGGACCGGCTGGTGCTGCGCCCCTTCGACGTGGAGGACGTCACCGCGCTCGCCGAGATGATGAACGACGAGCACATCACCGCCTGGACCTCCGTGCCGTACCCCTATACCCACGCCGACGCCCACGACTGGGCCACCCGGTACTCCCACGCGGAGCGCACCGAAGGCAGGGGCATCGTCTTCGCCGTCGCCGAGTTCCTCACCCAGCGCCTGGTCGGCATAGTGCACCTACAGAACACCAACTGGCGCACCCGCAGCACCGAAGTCGGCTACGTCACCGCTCCTTGGGCCCGCGGCGAGGGCTACGCCAGCGAGTCCGTACTCGCCGTCGCCCAGTGGCTCTTCCACGACCAGGGATTCGAACGCCTCGAACTGCGTACCGCCGCCGACAACACGGCCTCCCAGCAGGTGGCCCAGAAGATCGGCTGCATCAGCGAAGGCGTCCTGCGCAACGCCTGGATAGTGCGCACCCAGAACCCGGACGGTTCCTGGACGGACACCCGTACCGACCTCATCGTCTGGAGCCTGGTGCCCGAGGACATCGAGGATCAGGACGACTACGACGGCGGCGACGCCTACGACACCTACGGGTACGGCCTCGGACAGCAGACCGAAGTCGGCCGCTACACCGTGGGCGCCGACTGGAAATGAACCGATGACCAGGTAGTCTCACCGTGCCCGCACGCTCCGCGCCCGCCCCCACACCAGGAGACTGACGACGATGGCCGACCGGGTCACGGTGATCGGCTGGGACGGCTCCCCCCTGACTGCGGCCGCCCGGTCCGCCCTCTCCGCCGCCACTCTCGTGGCCGGCGCCGCCCACCACCTCGCGCTCCCCGAGGTCCCGCCCACCGCCGAACGCATCCGCCTGGGCAGCATCGGACTCGCCGCCCGCCGCATCGCCGGCCACCGGGGCACCGCGGTGGTGTTCGCCGACGGGGACCCCGGCTTCTTCGGAGCCGTACGCATCCTGCGCGCTCCGGAGCACGGCCTGGAGGTCGAAGTCGTCCCCGCCGTGTCCTCCGTCGCCGCCGCCTTCGCCCGCGCCGGCATGCCCTGGGAAGACGCCCAGGTCGTCGTCGCCCACCCCCGTACCCTGCGCCGCGCCGTGAACGTCTGCCGCGCCCACGGCAAGGTCGCCGTCCTCACCTCACCCGGCGCGGGCCCCGCCGAACTCGCCCTGCTGCTCGGAAGGGTCCACCGCACCTTCGTCATCTGCGAGGAACTCGGCACCGACAAGGAGCAGGTGACCGTCCTGACCTCCGACCGGGTCGCCGACCACAGCTGGCGCGACCCCAACGTCGTCATCGTGATCGGCGGACAGGCCGCCGCCCCGGCCGAACCGGCCTGGCTGCTCGCCCAGAGCCCCGTCCAGACCGCCGAACGCGGTTGGGCCCGGCCCCTGGCCGACGCAGGGGAAGGGGAGTCGGCGCACCTGCGCGCCGCCCAGCTCGCCCGCCTCGGCCCGCGCACCGGCGACCTCGTCTGGGACATCGGTACCGGCTCCGGCGTTTTCGCCGTCGAGGCCGCCGCCTTCGGCGCCGCCGTCATCGCCGTGGATGCCGACCCGCTCGCCTGCGCACGGACAACTGCCGCCGCCCGCAAGCGGGGCGTACTGCTCCAGGTCGTTCCCGGCCGTGCCCCGCACGTACTGGAGGACCTCCCCGAACCGGACGTCGTCCGGGTCGGCGGCGGGGGAGCCGAGGTCGTCGCGGCCGTAGCCGACCGCCGCCCCGAACGGATCGTCAGCCACGCTTCCACGCGCGACGAGGCGGAGGCGATCGGCCGCGCCCTCACCGAGGGCGGCTACACCGTCGAGTGCGCGCTGCTCCAGTCCGTGGGCCTGGACACCCGTACGTGGAGTGAACAGGAGCGTTCCGTCGTCTTCCTGCTGGCCGCCGAACGCCCCGTGAACCGCTAGGGCGAAGGCCGATGTAGGCTGGCCGATCGTCGTACCGCCCGGGCCGTACTGTCCGGGTTTGGCCGAGGGTGAGGGCACCGCGCGACGCGCGACGTGGCGCAGTCCACAACGGACCATGGCGGTTATGGCCGCCAGGGTGGCTCACGGGCGCGACAATGCTTACTGGTTGTCGCGCGGGGTGTACGAAGACGGACGCGTCGCACGGCAACCCCGCTCGTCGGACACGTGGGCGCCGGGCGATCGAAGACGCAAAACCGATGGGCGAGGGGTACGCATGACTGACACCGGCCAGGTACCGGGCGAGGGTCTCCCGGACAACGCGGGCATGGTGGATCAGCAGGGCAATCCCGCTCCGGTCCACCCCCCGGGCCCCGTCCCCGCTCCCGTCCAGGGTGGCTACGCCTTCCAGGACCTCGTGGACAACCCGGCCGAGCCGGAGGACGAGGAACTGCTGCTGATGCCGAGCGGCCAGGGTGCGTGGAGCGACCCGCAGGTCGTCCCGCCAGCGCCCGTCTTTCCCGCCCCCACCCCTTACGGTGACGCCCTGTACACGGAGTACCCCGATGCGACGACGGGGTACGCCGAGCCCGCCTACCCCGCGCAGCCCGGGTTCCCCGACCCCTCTCTCGCCGACGCCTCGTACAGCGCGGGCGCGCACGAGGCGGGCGGCCGTGACTCCGGCTCGCTCGACCTCGGAGGCCTCGTGGTCCCGCCGCCGGCGGTGACCCCCGCCGCGCCCACGGCCCCGGTGTCGCACGCCCGGCGACCGCTCCACATGGGTCCGCCCGTGCCCGAGACCACCGGCGGAGTCGTACGCTCCCTCGCCGACCGGGGTCCGGCCGCCGCACCGGTGGCGCCCGCCGCGCCCGTTGCCGCAGCCGTGAGCGCCCCGGTGGCGCCCGTCCCGGCGCAGCTGGCGGGCCCGCCGACCATCGGCCCCGAGTACCTGGACCTCCCGCGCCCGGAGGCCGCCGACGTACCTGCCGCGCCGCAGCCGGGGGAGGTCCCGCCGCAGGCCGGTGAGCCGTGGGTGGCGGAGCCCGCCCCCGTGGCGGAGCCCGCCACGGCCGCCGCGGTCGCGCAGCCGGTGGCCGCGTTGGAGCCCGAGCCCGTCGAGGCCTCCGTGGCTCCCGTGGCCGTCGAGCCCGCCGAGGCTCCCGCAGCCTCCGAGGTTCCCCATCCGGAGCCGGTCGCGGTGCCGGAGCCCGTCGCGGTGCCGGAGCCCGTCGCTGTCGTGGAGGCCGCTCCGGAGCCCGCCACCGAGGCGCCCGTTGCCGAGGCGTCCGCCGTCGTGGAGCCGGTCGCGGTGCCGGAGCCCGTCGAGGTGACGGAGGCTGCCGCCGAGACCGTCGCACCCGCCGCCGAGACCGTCGCGCCCGCCGCCGAGACCGTCGCACCCGACGTCGAGACCGCGGCCGAGTCCGTCGTCGAGGCCGCGGCCGAGACCGTTCCTCCCACCGAGCCGGAGCCGGCCGTGGCCCAGGCCGCCCCGGTGGAGGTGGCGGTGGAGACGCCGGCAGCCGAGCAGGAGGCCCAGCCCGCGGAAACGGCGGCGCAGGCTCCCGAGGCCCCCGCAGCCGTCGAGGCCCCCGAGGCCCCCGCGGTGGTCACCGCCGAGCCGGTTGCCCCTGTTGCTCCGGTAGCGCCCGTCGCCCCCGAGGACGCAGCGGTGGTGGAACCCGAGGCCGTCGTGGCGCAGCCCGAGGCCACCCCCGTACCTGAACCCGAGGCCGTGCCCGAGGCCGCGGCCGAACCTGTGGCCGAAGCTGTGGCCGGGTCCGCCCCCGAGGTCGAAGCCGGCCCCGAGCCGGTCGTGGCCTCACCCGGCGAGGCGGCCCCCGGATACGCCGACGCCGAACGCGAGGCCGTCCTGCGCGTCATGCGCGAACGCCGCGACATCCGCAACGGCTTCCGCACCGACCCGATCCCGCACGAGGTGCTCCTCCGCGTCCTGGAGGCCGCGCACCACGCGCCCAGCGTGGGCCACTCCCAGCCCTGGGACTTCGTCGTCATCCGCTCGGCCGAGACCCGGCGCACGATGCACGAGCTCGCCCAGCGTCAGCGCGAGGCCTACGCGAAGTCGCTCCCCAAGGGCCGGGCGAAGCAGTTCAAGCAACTCAAGATCGAGGCCATCCTCGACACCCCGGTGAACATCGTCGTCACCGCCGACCCCACCCGCGGCGGTCGCCACACCCTCGGCCGGCACACCCAGCCGCAGATGGCCCCGTACTCCTCGGCCCTCGCAGTCGAGAACCTCTGGCTCGCCGCGCGCGCCGAAGGCCTCGGCGTCGGCTGGGTCAGTTTCTTCGACGAGCGCGAGATGGTCCGCGAGCTCGGACTGCCGGAGCACCTGGAGGTCGTCGCGTACCTCTGCGTCGGCTACGTCGACGAGTTCCCGGAGGAGCCCGAGCTGGCGCAGGCCGGCTGGTCGCAGCGCCGGCCGCTGGCCTGGGTCGTGCACGAGGAGACGTACGGTCGCCGCGCGCTGCCCGGCGAGGCGCCGCACGACCTGCTCTCGGAAACCGTCGCCAGCATCCGCCCGCTCGACGCGAAGGCGTTGGGCGAGGCGTGGGAGCGGCAGAAGCGCATGACGAAGCCGGCGGGCGCGCTGGGCATGCTGGAGATCATCTCGGCGCAGCTGTCCGGCCTCTCCCGGGTCTGCCCGCCGCCGATCCCGGAACCGGCCGCGGTCGCGATCTTCGCGGGCGACCACGGGGTCCACGCCCAGGGCGTCACCCCGTGGCCCCAGGAGGTCACCACGCAGATGGTCGCCAACTTCCTGGGCGGCGGCGCGGTCTGCAACGCCTTCGCCAATCAGGTCGGCGCGGAGGTCTGCGTCATCGACGTCGGCGTCGCGGGTGACCTCCCGGCCACGCCCGGCCTGCTCCCGCGTAAGGTCCGCCCGGGCACGGCGGACCTCTCCACCGGCCCGGCGATGACCCGCGAAGAGGCCGTGGCGGCCATCGAGGTGGGTATCGAGACGGCCCGAGACCTGGTCGCGGCGGGCAACAAGGCACTGCTCACCGGTGAGATGGGCATCGCGAACACGACGGTGTCGGCGGCGCTGATCTCGGTGTTCACCGGGGTCGACCCGTCGGAGGTCACCGGTCGCGGTACGGGCATCAACGACGAGACGCACGCCCGCAAGGTCGAGGTCGTACGTCGCGCGCTCGAACTCCACCAGCCGGACCCGGCGGACCCGATCGGCGTCCTCGCGGCGATCGGCGGCCTGGAGCACGCGGCCATCGTGGGCCTCCTGCTCGGGGGCGCCTCCCTGCGGACCCCCGTGATCCTGGACGGGGTCAGCGCGGGAGCAGCGGCCCTGGTCGCTCGGGCGATCGCCCCGGAGGCCCTCTCGGCCTGCATCGCGGGTCACCGCAGCGCGGAGCCGGGCCATGTCGCGGCGCTGAACAAGCTGGGTCTGCGTCCGCTGGTCGACCTGGACCTTCGCCTCGGCGAGGGCACGGGCGCCCTGCTGGCCCTCCCGCTGGTCCAGAGCGCGGCACGCGCGATGCACGAGGTGGCGACGTTCGACTCGGCGGGCGTCACGGAGAAGTAACCGGCACCACCGGGCCGGGCGCCCCAGCCACAGGGCCCCGCCCGGCCCGCCGTTGCGCCGCGCTCTTGTGGCCGCTGGGTAGCCCTGGCGCTTGGGGGCGCAGGGCCCCGGCCCGGGAACGCCCAACGGGTAAGCCCGCGCCCGTCCTGACGGGGCAAGTCTCGACCGTCCTGACGGGCGGGGCACAGGCCGCTTGACGGATCGGGCGCGGGAAGGTGCGTCGGGCGGGTTCGGGAGCCTTGATGGGTAGGGGCAGCGTGCGAGCGGTCAGCGCGGGGACCGCGGGGCAGTTCGGCAGCGGACCCCGGACTTGGCTGTGGCCCCCCGGGTCGTATCGTGGTCCCGGACAACCGAAACCGCACGTCACACCTGACAAAGCCGCTCCAACGCAGCAGCGGCCCGCCGACACCGCCGCATCAGGAGCTGCAACCGCCATGGCACACCCGGCACACCCCGCCTACCCCGTAGGACTCCGCCTCGCCGGCCGCCGCGTCGTCGTGATCGGCGGCGGCCAGGTCGCTCAGCGTCGACTCCCCGCGCTCATCGCGGCCGGCGCCGACATCCTCCTGATCTCCCCCTCCGCCACGCCTTCCGTGGACGCCATGGCGGAGACCGGTGAGATCCGCTGGGAGCGCCGCCGCTATCAGGACGGCGACCTGGCGGGCGCCTGGTACGCCCTCATCGCCACCCAGAACCGCGAGGACAACGAGCGTGCCTCCGCCGAGGCCGAGCGCGAGCGGGTCTGGTGCGTGCGCGCCGACGACGCCTCCGCCGCCACTGCATGGACCCCGGCCACGGGCCGCGTCGAGGGCGTGACCGTCGCCGTGCTCACCGGCAACGACCCGCGCCGTTCCGCGGCGGTGCGCGACGCCGTCGTCGAGGGCCTGCGCGACGGGTCCCTCACCGCCTCCCGCCACCGGAGCCACACCCCGGGCGTCGCCCTCGTCGGTGGCGGCCCCGGCGACCCCGACCTGATCACCGTCCGCGGGCGCCGCCTCCTCGCCGAGGCCGACGTGGTCATCGCCGACCGGCTCGGCCCCCGCGACCTGCTCGACGAACTCCCGCCCCACGTGGAGGTCATCGACGCCGCGAAGATCCCGTACGGCCGCTACATGGCCCAGGAGGCCATCAACAACGCCCTCATCGAGCACGCCAAGGCCGGCAAGGCGGTGGTCCGGCTGAAGGGCGGGGACCCGTACGTCTTCGGCCGCGGCATGGAGGAGCTCCAGGCCCTCGCGGAGGCCGGCATCCCCTGCACCGTCGTCCCCGGCATCTCCAGCTCCATCTCGGTGCCCGGCGCCGTCGGCATCCCGGTCACCCACCGGGGCGTGGCCCACGAGTTCACCGTGGTCAGCGGCCACGTCGGCCCCGACGACCCGCGCTCCCTGGTGGACTGGGCCTCCCTCGCGAAGCTCACCGGCACCCTGGTGATCCTCATGGGCGTCGACAAGATCGGTCTGATCGCCGAGGCCCTGGTCCGGCACGGCCGTCCTGCGGACACCCCGGTCGCGGTCGTCCAGGAGGGCACCACCGCCAGTCAGCGCCGCGTGGACGCCACCCTCGCCACCGTCGGCGAGACCGTACGGGCGCAGGAGGTCCGTCCGCCCGCGGTCATCGTGATCGGCGAAGTCGTCAACGTCGGTACCCCCACCGTCTGAAACGCCCGCGCCCGCAGGGCCGTTGGCACCGCACCCAGGACAAGGCAGTATCACCCTGTGGCTGATCTCATCACCGTCGAAGACCCCGACGACCCGCGCCTGCGCGACTACACGGGCCTGACCGACGTCGAACTCCGGCGCCGGCGCGAGCCTGAGGAAGGCCTGTTCATCGCCGAGGGCGAGAAGGTCATCAGACGCGCAAAGGACGCCGGGTATGAGATGCGTTCGATGCTGCTCTCGGCGAAGTGGGTCGACGTCATGCGGGACGTCATCGACGAGCTCCCGGCCCCGGTCTACGCCGTGAGCCCCGAACTCGCCGAGCGCGTCACCGGCTACCACGTGCACCGCGGCGCGCTCGCCTCGATGCAGCGCAAGCCCCTGCCGGCGGCCGACGAGCTGCTGGTGGGGGAAGGGGCGGGCCGGCGGATCGCCGTCTTCGAGGGGTTCGTCGACCACGCCAATCTGGGTGCCGCCTTCCGCAGCGCCGCAGCACTCGGCATCAGCGCGATACTCCTCTCCCCGGACTGCGCGGACCCGCTCTACCGACGTGCCATCAAGGTCTCGATGGGGTCGGTGTTCTCGGTTCCGTACGCACGCCTCGATGCGTGGCCCGCCGACCTGGAGAAGGTCCGGGAGGCCGGCTACCGCATCCTGGCGATGACACCGAGCGCGAAGGCCACGCCGCTGGACCAGGTCCCGCCGGAGCGCTTCGAGCGTTCCGCGATCATGCTCGGTTCCGAGGGGCACGGGCTGTCCACGTACGCGCTGCGGGCCGCCGACGAGTGGGTTCGCATCCCCATGGCGGAGGGGATCGACTCCCTCAACGTGGCCGCGGCCTCGGCGGTGGCCTTCTACGCGACGCGGCCGCCCCAGGGACCGGCGCCGCAGCAGCCGTAGCCGGGACGCCGCAGGCCCGCGGGCCCGCCGCTCGGGCTCTGTCCTCGTGCCCTGCCGCTCGGGCCCTGGCCTCGGGCCGGCCTAGAGCTTCTGAGCCGCTGCGATGCCCAGGGCCACGATCAGCGTCACCACGACGAACACGATCAGCCGCTGCCGCATCAGCTTGGGGTCCGGCCGCGAGCGCCGCCTCCCCGCCCCCGTCGTGCGCGGGGCCGGCCGGCCGCCGGTACGCCCCGCCGTCGGTCGGGACGACGGTCCGCCCGGGTTCCGGGAGGAGGAGGGCCGCGAGTGCGGTCCGCTGTGCGGGCCCTGGCTCCGGCCGCCCTGACCGTGCGCCTGCGCCTGCCCCTGCGACGCCTGGTGGGCGGGCGTGCCGCCGGTACGGCGCTCCGTGCGCTGGTCGGAGTACCGCTCCGTGAGTCGACCGGTGGGACGCTCGGTCCGCACGCGCTGCGCGGGCGGACGCCCGTCGGGCAGCCCCTGCGCCTCGCGGGCCGCGATCTCCTTCAGCCGCATCGACAGCTGTAGGGTGCTGGGCCGCTCTTCGGGGTCCTTGGCCAGACAGGCTTGTACGAGGGGTGCGAGCGCGTCCGGGACCCCGTGCAGATGGGGCTCCTCGTGCACCACGCGGTACAGCATGACCTCGGAACTGCCGTGCCCGAAGGGCGAGTCGGCGGTGGCGGCATAGGCGAGGGTGGCCCCGAGCGCGAAGACGTCGGTGGCCGGGGTGACGGCGGCCCCGCGCACCTGTTCGGGCGCGAGGAAGCCGGGGGAGCCCACGGCCGTACCCACATGGGTGAGGGTGCTCGCGCCGGTGGCCCAGGCGATCCCGAAGTCGATGATGCGGGGGCCCTTGGGAGACAGAAGGATGTTCGAGGGCTTGAGGTCGCGGTGGACGACCCCCGCCTCGTGCACGGCGACCAGTCCCTCGGAGAGCGCGGCGCCGATCGCCGCGATCTGGGCGGCCGTCAGCGGGCCCTCTTCGGCCACCTTGTCGTGCAGGGACGGGCCGGGCACGTACTGGGTGGCGAACCACGGCCGCTCCGCCTCCAGGTCCGCGGCCACCAGGCGCGCGGTACACCCGCCGCGGATCCGCCGGGCTGCGGACACCTCGCGCGCGAAACGCGACCTGAACTCCTGGTCCTCGGCCAGGTCCGGCCGGATCACCTTGAGCGCGACGCGCTGTCCGCGTCGGTCGGATCCCAGGTAGACCACGCCCATGCCGCCGGCGCCGAGCCGTCGGTGCAGCCGGAATGAGCCGACGACACGCGGGTCCTCGCGCCGGAGCCGCATCATCGCCATGTCCACCCCGCTGACCGGTCGTCCTGTTGACGTGGCACAGCTTACGGACCATCCGCCAGGAGCGCTCAGAGGCCGCGCCCTCGCCGGAGGATTGGATGGTCAGTGCGACACCGCCCACTTGAGGGTTCCTCACCCACACGGACCCGCGTACGTAAGGCACTTGTCGGTACGGCCAAACGGCCCTCGGGGCAAGGGGATTGAGGGTGCGCCCGGCTGGCGCGCCGGGCGCACGGCGGGTGGACGGTGCGTGCGCGGGGCGGACGGGCGGGGTGATCTTGTGGGTTCCCCCTCCAGGGGCATGCATGCGCAGGGAGTGACGGAAGTGAGCGATGTCACCGGATCTCTCCCGGGAGGTCCTGGCCTGGCCTTGAGGCTGGGGAGGAATGGGTCTTTGGCCGGGGGTTCAGAGCGTCGGAGGTTGGTTCGCGTCTGGTCTGACCTGTTTCCCGTCCCCTCCGGTCGTCCCCTCCGGGAAGACCCTCATTACGGGGGAGCCGTCTCCACCCAGGGGAGTACGCGGGAGTGGTCCCGTCATCCTCCTGGAGGCCTGCCAAAGGGTACGAGGGCAGGAGGCCAGGGGCCTTCCGCCCGCCTAGTGTTGGGGACAAGCGGCGGGTGGAGTACTCGTCCCCCGAGGTCACAGGCCCGCCGCTACCCGACGACAGGGAGAGGACCATGGCGGACATCGCACGGTACGGACGCAAGGCATTCGCGTTCAACGGCCACGAGTCCGGTACGCGCCACCCACTGGTGGCCGCGGCCATGGTGCTCCCCCTGGCCGTTCTCCTGCTCTTCCTCTTCGGAGGTTTCGACCAGGTGGCGGTACAGGCGTCGTCCGTGGGCGTGATGCTGGGGCGCTGAGCGGCGCCCCGGGTCCGGGAGAGCGGCCCGGGCCGGGACATCAGCCCGTCGAACCCCGTGGGGACGGGGGCGCGACGGACGGCAGGTGAAGGGTGCTGCCCGTACGACTGGGGAGTCGGACGGGCAGCACCCTTTTTCGCGCGGTCCCGCAATTCCGTAATCTGCTTCCGAGACGCCTGTGACGGGAGCCGTGGAACGACGATGAACCAGGAGCCGCTGCCCGCTGCCCTTGCCGCCTACATCGGCGCGGGGGAGTCGGACGCGCCGTACGTGCTCCTCGCTGAGCGGGAGGACGGGACCGTCGTGCGGTGCGGCGAGATCGTGGCCAAGGCGCACGCCGGGGACAGTGACCACGACGGCCTCGCCGTGCGGATGCGGATCGCCGCCGACGAGGCGTTGGCCGGGGTGCTGCTGGCCCCGCTGCGCGCCGAGGTCGGGTACCTCGGGGGGCGGCCGGTGTCCCTTTGGCCGTACGGGGCCCCGGTGGATCCGGAGCGCCCCGAGGACGCCCCCTGGGAGGCGGCCGGCCGGCTGCTCGCGGCCCTGCACCAGGTTCCCGTCCACCGGCTGCCCGGGCCGGTCCCCCCGATGCGCGGCCCGGCCAAGCTCGCACGTGCCCTGCGCCGCCTGGCGCGGGCGACGGCCCCCGACCGGGCTGCCGGCGCGGCTGCTGCTGGTGCCGGCATCAGTGGCGGTGCCAGCACCGGTGCCGGCGCCGGTAGCGGGGCCGGTGGCGGGGCCGCTGTCGGTGGCCTCCGCGCCGGTACCGCCCGCGTGCCCAGCCCCGTCGAGGCCCGCCCGGACGGCGACCTCGTCCGGGCTGCCGCGCAGAGGCTGCCTGCCTGGGTGCGGGGGGAGGCACCGGCGCCCCGTGGCGGGACGCTGTGCCACGGGGACCTGCACCTCGGACAGCTGGTCCGGGGCCCCGGACCCGACGGGGGCTGGCGGCTCATCGACGTGGACGACCTCGGCGTCGGCACCCCCGCGTGGGACCTGGCCCGGCCTGCCGCCTGGTACGCGGCGGGGCTGCTCGACACGGCCACCTGGGTCCGCTTCCTCGACTCCTATCGGGCGGCGGGCGGTCCCGCGGCCGGGCCGCCAGGCTCCGACCCGTGGCCGGAGCTGGACCTCGCCGCCCGGGCGCTGACCGTGCAGACCGCCGCGCTGGCCCTGGCCAAATCAGCAGAAAACAACCGTCGACTCGATGACGTGGAACGGCTGATGGTGGAGTCCTGTGCCCGAATCGCCACCCTCCCGGCCGACTTGGAGCCACTGGCTCCGTCGTAGGGTGAGCATCACGTCACCGGGCAACCAGCCGGTGTCGAAGCACACGGCGAGGAGTTGATCCGGTCATGCAGTGTCCGAAGTGCCACGCGATGATGCACACCTACAACCGCAACGGCGTTCAGATCGAGCAGTGCAGCGGCTGTCGCGGCATCTTCCTCGACTACGGCGAGCTGGAGGCGCTGACCCGCCTGGAGTCGCAGTACATCGCCGGCCAGTACGGCCAGGTCCCGCCGCCCGCCGCGCCGCCGGCCCCGTACCCGGCCGCCCACGCCGCTCCCGCCCCGGCCTGGGGTGCCCCGCAGCATCACGGCGGCCACGGCCACCACGGCCACCACAAGGGCGGCTTCGGCCGGATGCTCTTCTCCTCCTGAGGTGCCCGGGGGCCCCGCACGCCGGGGCCCCACCCGCGCATGGCCCGCGCAGCGCCGGCGGTACAACGCAGAAGCCCCGGCCGTCTCGACGGCCGGGGCTTGCGGGTGGTGCGCGATACTGGGATTGAACCAGTGACCTCTTCCGTGTCAGGGAAGCGCTCTCCCGCTGAGCTAATCGCGCGGGCACGGCCGTTAAGCCGCAGGTGAAGCAGGTGCTGCGTGCGCGATACTGGGATTGAACCAGTGACCTCTTCCGTGTCAGGGAAGCGCTCTCCCGCTGAGCTAATCGCGCGGGGATCCTTGCGGACCAGTGGACGATACTGGGATTGAACCAGTGACCTCTTCCGTGTCAGGGAAGCGCTCTCCCGCTGAGCTAATCGTCCTTGGAGGTGGAGACGGGATTTGAACCCGTGTAGACGGCTTTGCAGGCCGTTGCCTCGCCTCTCGGCCACTCCACCATGGAGCTGCAGGGGTTCGGGAAGATCCCCCACTTCGAGCGGACGACGAGACTCGAACTCGCGACATCCACCTTGGCAAGGTGGTGCTCTACCAACTGAGCTACGTCCGCAGGTCACCGTGTTCGCTCCGGGGTTTTTCCCCTTCGCTCCCTGGCGACGTGTTGAACTCTAGCGGATTCCGGGGCCAGCTCAAAAACGCGTTTCCGCAGCGTGCTGCCGCTCGATCACCACCGGTCACCCGACGGACACCACGCCGGCGCCGCCGCGCCACCGGTCATAGACTCGCAGCCGTGCACGACCTGCCTCCCCTGGCCCGCTTCGGCGGCCTCCTCGCGACCGACCTCCGCGACGTCACCAGTGACCCCTGCGCCCTCGACTCCACCGGCTTCTGGGCGGTCTCCGCAGACTTCGAGGGGCGGCTGGTCTGTGCGCGCTTCGGTGACGTACGCCCCGATCCCGTCCCGGCGCCCGTCGCAGGGCTCTGGCGGGGCCCCGCCGCCGACCAGTGGTCCTCCTCCCTCGACCGTGCGGCCTACACCGCCGGCGTGCGCCGCATCCGCGAACACATCGCCGCCGGCGAGGTCTACCAGGCCAACCTCTGCCGGGTGATGTCCGCGCCGCTGCCCGACCCGGCCCGTGCCGACGTCGACGCACTCACGGCGCTGCTCGCGCGCGGCAACCCGGCCCCCTATGCAGGAACGATTCGCCTCCCGGCCCACGGCGTCGAGATCGCCACCGCCTCCCCGGAGCTGTACCTGCGCCGGGCCGGCCGTCACGTGGAGTCCGGCCCCATCAAGGGCACCGGCCGCACCGCCGCGGACCTCCTGCCCAAGGACCACGCCGAGAACGTGATGATCGTGGACCTCGTACGCAACGACCTCGGACGGGTCTGCGCCACCGGCTCCGTCACCGTCCCCGAGCTGTGCGCACTCGAAGAACACCCCGGGTTGGTCCACCTCGTCTCCACCGTCAGCGGCGAGCTCGCCGACGGCGCCGGCTGGCCCGAGCTGCTCGCGGCCACCTTCCCGCCAGGCTCGGTCACCGGCGCCCCCAAGTCCTCCGCGCTACGGATCATCGAAGTCCTGGAGACCGCCCCCCGGGGCCCCTACTGCGGAGGCATCGGCTGGGTGGACGCCGACCGCGGTACCGCCGAGCTCGCCGTCGGCATCCGCACCTTCTGGATCGACCGGCAGGCCCCGGGCGGCCCGCGCCTGCTCTTCGGCACCGGAGCCGGCATCACCTGGGGTTCCGACCCCGAGCGCGAATGGGCCGAGACCGAATTGAAGGCGGCCCGACTGCTACGGGTAGCGTCAGGAGCCCATGAGGTGACTGGTACCCCTGGGTGAGCGGAGGGATCGTACGGTGAAGATCTGGCTCGACGGCGCGCTGCGGGACGCCGACAGCGCACAGGTGTCCGTGTTCGACCACGGGCTGACCGTGGGCGACGGCGTGTTCGAGACGCTGAAGGCACAGCACGGGAAGGCCTTCGCGCTCACCCGCCACCTGGATCGGCTGACCGGCTCGGCCCGCGGGCTCGGACTGCCCGACCCCGACCTGGACGAGGTGCGCCGGGCCTGCGCGGCCGTGCTGGAGGCCAACCCGCTTCCGCTCGGTCGGCTGCGCATCACCTACACCGGTGGCGTCTCCCCCCTCGGCTCCGACCGCGGCGCGTCCCGGCCCACCCTGATCGTGGCCGTGGGCGAGACCGCCCGCCGACCGGACAGCACCGCCGTGATCACGGTGCCCTGGGTGCGCAACGAGCGCTCCGCAGTGACCGGACTGAAGACCACCTCGTACGCCGAGAACGTCGTCGCGCTGGCCGCCGCCCACCGGGCCGGGGCCTCCGAGGCCCTGTTCGCGAACACCGTCGGGCACCTTTGCGAGGGCACCGGCTCCAATGTGTTCGTCGTGCTCGACGGGGAGCTCCACACGCCGCCCGTGGCCTCGGGCTGCCTGGCCGGCATCACCCGCGCCCTCGTCGTGGAGTGGGCCGGCGCCAAGGAGACGGACCTGCCGTTCGAGGTGCTGGAGCAGGCCGAGGAGATCTTCCTGACCTCCACCCTGCGCGATGTGCAGGCGGTCCACCGGGTCGACGGCCGGGCGCTCGCCCCGACCGTCCCGGGCCCGGTCACGGCCGGGGCGATGCGGATCTTCGATGCGGAGTCCGGAACGCGTCTGGATCCGTAAACCCCGGTGACGCGGGGCCGCGGGGCCGGTAGAACTCGAAGTGATGACCACGACCCTGCGGCCCACCGAGCCGCTTCAGCAGAACACCGACGGCACCCGCTCGCGGGCCTACGCGGTGCGGGTGAACAGCCGCCACGTCGGCAGTCTCGTCCTCGCCACCCGCTCCGCCACACAATCCCGGGTCGGCGTGATCCGGGACCTGTGGATCGATGCACCGGACCGGCGGCGCGGGCGGGCCACGGTCGCCGCCCTCGCGGCCGAGGAGGTACTGCGCTCCTGGGGCTGCACGAGCGTCGCGGTATCGGTCCCGGCCGACGCGGACCCGGCGCTGCGGATGGCGCGGAGCCTCGGCTACCAGGAGACCGGCCGGACCATGGTCAAGGAACTGCCCGCCGGGGCCCCCGGACTTCCGGCGGGCAGCCGCAGCCGCCCGATGACCCCGGACGAGTTCGACGACTGGCTGGAGCCGGGCATCGTCGAATACGCACAGCGCCTGGTCGCTCCGGGGATGACCCCCGAGCAGGGTCTGGCCGCCTCCCGGGCCGAGCACGCCCTCATGCTGCCGCAGGGGGTCGACACCCCCGGTACGGCCCTCGTCGTTCTGGAGGGGGAGGAGGCCGGAGTCCTGGGAACCCTCTGGGTCGGGCCGTGCGACCTGCCCGGCCTCGGCACCGTGCCGTACGTCTGGGACGTGGAGGTGGCCGCCGAGCACCGCGGCCGGGGGCACGGCCGCACCCTCATGCTGCTGGCCGAACACGCGGCCCTGGCCTCAGCAGCCCGCTCCCTGGGCCTGTACGTCATCGAGGGCAACACCCCGGCCCGCCGACTCTACGAGTCGCTCGGCTATCAGGATTTCGCCGTCAAGGCCGTGAAGGCACTGGTCTAGACGCTGATCCAGGCACTGCCCAGGAGGGGCCGGTCCCGCTAGTGCTGTGACCGGAAGGGTTCACCGGCAAGCCCTTCCGGCCACAGCGCTAGTCACCGGCGAGCAGGCGGTCCGCGATCTCCTCGATGCGGGCGCGCAGGCTCTCCTGGCTCTTCCCGCCGTCGAGGCGCTCGCCGTCGATCACGTACGTCGGGGTGCCGGTCACGCCGATCGCCTTGCCCTCGGCCTGGTCGGCGTCGACGATCAGGATGTGCCGTCCGTCGACCAGGGCGGTGTCGAACTCATCCGCATCCAGGCCGAGTTCGCGCGCCACGTCCAGCAGTACGGCCTCTCCGCGCTCGCCGAGCTCCGCGGTGCGGGCCAGTACGGCCTCCACGTACGGCCAGGCGCGCCCCTGCTCGGCGGCCTCCTCGGCCGCCTGCGCCGCGGCGAAGGCGTGCTTGTGCTTCTCCAGCGGGAAGTGGCGCAGCCGGATGTCCAGCCGGTCGCCGTAGCGGGCCCGCAGGGCCCTTACGTCGTCCAGGGCGCTGTGGCAGTCCGGGCACTGGAGCTCGCACCAGACATCGAGGATCACGGAATCGGTCATGCGGACAGTCTCCCAGCCGCCGGGCGCAGCCACCGAAACGCACCCCCTGGGGAGGAGGCGCGACCCCGAGATGTCCCGGAGATCGGTGTGGCACTTGTTCCGGGCGTGGCCCGCGCGGCGGTGCCCGGTGCAGGATGGAAGGGACGCAACGCCCACCCCTGGAGGACCGCATGCTTGCCGAGACCGTATGTTCCGCGGTGTCCGCCGCGGGTTTGGGCATCGCTGCGGTGACCGCGTACCGCAAGCGCTTTCTCGCTGCCGCGCGGATTGCGGCGTACGCGCTGGTACCGGTCGCCCTGGTGATGACGGGCGTCGTGGAGTGGTTGTCCGGGATGGTCTTCAATCCGACCGTCTGGGCGGGCTTCGGACTGCTCGCCCTGTCCTGGCTGCTGCTCGTGACCACCCGCGCCATCGAGCGCCGCAGGCTCGGCAAGGGGGAGAAGGCGGCCGGCGTGCCCGCAGCGGTCGGGGGGAGCCCCGCGCAGCAGGCCGTCGCCCCGGCCGCGTCCGCCCCGTCGCCGGGCGCGCACCCCCGACCGGCGTCCCGCCCGACTCCCGGCCCGGCCGGGGAGGCGGACGACTTCTCCGACATCGAGGCGATTTTGAAGAAGCACGGCATCTGAGGCTCTGAGGGTCTGAGGCTCCGAGGCGCCGCCGGTGCGCCGGCGACGCGCCACCGGTGCATCTGCGGGGCGCATCCTCACGCCCATCGCTACTCGCTGACAAGAAGGGGTGAACTCCCGCGCAATTGCTGGCGTGTTGAAGGCCCGATACCGGGATGCTGCGCGATCATCGGCGCGACATGCTCGACACATCGCAGGGTGAGCCGCCGGTTCCCGCGCCGGCGGCCACGACGGGCCCCGCCCCTGTTGCCGAGGAGCCGCGGGGCTGCCTCTTCGCGCTTTCCCAGCCGCCCCTGATGATCTTCCTAGGGGTGATCGGAACCCTGCTACTGCTTGCTGCCGTGCACGACCTCTTCCTGCTCTGACAGCCCTGCGTCGGCTTCCTTGCGCCGGGCCCGGTACGCCGCCACGTGCAACCGGTTCCCGCAGGTCCGGCTGTCGCAGTAGCGCCGCGAGCGGTTCCGGGACAGGTCCACGAAGGCCCGCCGGCAGTCGGGGGCCTCGCAGCGCCGCAGGCGTTCCTGCTCGCCGGAGACCACGATGAAGGCCAGTGCCATGCCGCCGTCGGCCGCGAGGTGATCGCCCAGCGAGGCGCCCGGCGCGAAGTAGTGGACGTGCCAGTCGTAGCCGTCGTGGTCGGTCAGCTGCGGGGTGGTGCCGGCGGTCGCCACCAGCTCGTTGATCAGCCCTGCCGCGGTCCGGGGGTTGGGTGCTCCGAAGACCTGGGCGAATTTGCCGCGGACCGTGCGCACCCCGGCGAGGTCGCGGGCACCGAGCTCGCCGACGTCGCTGATCTCGTACTCGCGCACGAACTCGCGCAGTGAGCCGATGTCCGCCAGTCCGTCGGGCTGGTCCGCCTCGGCCGCTGTGTTCACCAGCGCGACGACGACGTCGAGCGCGCGACGGGTGTCGTGGGGAATCTGCACGGTGGTCGCTCCCTGGGGGCCGGGCCTGCGGCGACGGACCAGTGCCGCCGCTGGTGGCCGACTCTAGTCGTCTCCGGGCGGCATCGGGAGGTACCCCCGTTCCGGCCCCGTCAAGCCCAACGGCGCCGTCCTCGCGGGTGGCTTCCGCAAGAACAGCGCCGGCACTGCCGTATGTGGGTTTTGTCCAGCGGGCACCGTCGCCCCGAGTCGGACGGTGCACAGTGGCCCCGGCTGACGCCGGGAGGTGCTCCCTGAAGGCCTGGCTCAGCTTTCGGCCAGGATGTGGGAGAGCTCCTTGTCGAGATCGAAGTGCCGGTGTTCGGTCCCGGGTGGAACCGCGGCGTCCGTCCGCTTGAGGAACGACTCCAGTGCGCGGGCGGGTGCTTCGAGCAGGGCTTCTCCCTCCGGTGAGCTCAGGGCGATGCAGACGACGCCCTGACCGTGGCTGCGGGACGGCCAGACGCGGACGTCTCCGGTTCCGGTGGGCCGGTGGAGGCCCTCAGCGAGGAGGTCTCGGGCGAATACCCATTCGACCGTCTCCTCGGCGCCGGTGTGGAAGGTGGCGTGCACGGCGTAGGGATCGGCCGTGTCATACCGCAGGCCCGCCGGGACAGGCAGGGAGGACTCGCTCGACACAACGAGGCGCAGGTGCAGCTCGCAGCTGACCGTGGTGTTCATAAGCGCCAGGGCCTTTCGCTCAGTGTGCGCTCGGGGATTCGCACGTCGGCGAAATCGACATGCCACCTACGGTGCCGTTGTAAACCCCTCTGACCGTTTTGCGGACCTCTGGGTCCCTCGTACGGCGGATCCAAACCACCATTCACGTGTGCTTCCGGCTCCGGTAGATTCGGTGCCATGAATACGGGGAGTGACCGCGGGACCCGCGAGTCCACAGCAGACGACACCACTCAGCAGACCACGCCGAACGCGCCGCACGTCTCGAAGGCGCCAGCTTTCATCAAGTCGCGCCGCACCCTGCACCTCAGCTGGCAGGTCGGCGTCTTCGTCGTCGGCCTCGCCGTCGTCGGGGCGGGCGTCGCGATGCTCGTCCTCCCGGGTCCCGGCTGGGTCGCGATCTTCGCCGGCCTCGCGATCTGGGCCACCGAGTTCGCCTGGGCGTCGCTCGTCCTGCGCTGGACCAAGCACAAGGTCACCGAGGCCGCGCAGAAGGCCCTGGACCCGAAGGTCCGCCGCCGCAACCTCATCCTCACCAGTGTGGGGCTCGTGATCGCCGGCGCGCTGATCGGCTTCTACCTGTGGAAGTACGGCCTGACCATGCCCTGGGCCATCAAGGACCAGTGATGGTCGGGAACCACCGCTGACATGGGGTAATGTTTGCGGTGCGTCCGGGCGATTAGCTCAGTGGGAGAGCACTTCGTTCACACCGAAGGGGTCACTGGTTCGAACCCAGTATCGCCCACCCGGACCGAGGGCCCGGAGACTTCCAAAGTCTCCGGGCCCTCGGCGTTCTCATGGCGTTCTTCCCGACCGCCGTCACCCGAGCCGGCCGAGGGCCGCCCGCAGCCGGCGCGCGTCCCGCAGCCGCTTCTCGTACGTCGCGCCCACCACCAGGAGCAGCAGCCCCGCCAAGGCCGGCGGCAGCCAGCGCGGCAGCGCGTCGACGACCTGGACCACGTACGGTGCCAGCTCGTGCAGTGCCACCGCCGCGAGGGCGCCGCCACCGAGCAGCAGCGGAGCCTGGAGCCGCCGGTGCGCGCCGAGCAGCGTCACCGCGAGCGCCGCCAGGCCCAGCAGCAGCGGCCGCAACCAGTGCGGATCGCCCCATGCGGCGATCAGGCTCGGCAGCAGGGTCGCGGCCAGCCCCGGCCCGTAGGCCGTCCAGGACGAGGCCCGCCCGTCCCCGCGGCGGCGCAGGAAGCCCACCGCGAGCGCGAGCACCGTCACCGGCAGCGTGTACGCCTCGGGCGCCGCCACGCCGGACACCCAGAGCCGGATCCATGTCGCCGCCACGAACAGGACCCCGGCCGCCGGGCCGAGCCCGCGCCGGTCCGCGCGTACCGCCCCGCCCGCGCAGATCACCCCGACCAGGGCGCACACCAGCGCCAGCAGCGGCAGCTCCGCTGCCGCGAGGAGCAGCGCTGCGGCGCCGACCGCCGCCGCAGCGACCTCCGCCGGGATCCGGACCCGGCCCAGGCGCGGTCCGAGCGCCACCACCGCAGCCGGGACCGCCAGCACCGGCAGCGCCCACCAGGACACCGCCAGGCCCTGCAGCGCGCACAGGGCCGCCACCGTGGCCGCCGCGTACCCGACGGCGAGCACCGCGCCGCCCGCCCGCGTGGGCTGCGCGCCGGGCGCGTACGCCGCCCCCGCCGCGCAGCCCGCGCCCACCAGCACGAACACCGCGAAGGTGGCCGTACGGCCGTCCAGCGCGGACACCGACAGGTTCAGTGCGCCCACGGCGGTGCACACCGCAGCCGCGTACCCCGGGCCCCGCGCGGCCTTGAGCGCGAACACCCCGGCCGCCGCCGTCACCGTCAGCTGCGCCCCGAGCACCACCGCCACCGGCAGTCCGTACGGCATCGGCGCAACGAACAGCCCCGCCCAGCCGAGGGCCACCGCGATCACGCCCGGCTCGGGGCGCGGCAGTACCCGCGCCAGCCACCACGCCGCCCCCGCGGCGACGACCAGGGTCAGCGGGACCGCCGTACCCGGCCCGTACGGCCCCTCGGGCGGGGTTGTCGCCGCCCACACCTCGCGCAGTACGCCGAAGCGGGCCCCCAGCGAGCCCGCCGCGGGCAGCAGCGCCGAGAGCGCGGCCAGCGCGGCCACCCCGGCCCCGGCGAGGGCCAGGCCGCGCCGGACCGCCGCCGGGAGCGCGTTCGCCCGTACCGCCGCCAGCAGTGGCAGGGCGAGCACCAGGAAGACCACCACGGCCCAGTCCCGCGACAGGGCGGGCCGAGCCGGCCCGCCGAGCGCCGCCACCCCCGACAGGGCGCCCGCGACCGCGACCGCCGTCGCCGAAGGCTCCCGCCAGGCCACTGCGACGCCCAGCGCCGCACAGGCCGCCAGCAGCAGCGACGGATCCAGCGCCGCCGCAGCCGAGCCGGCCTGCACCGACCCCGACAGGCCGATCAGCAGCGCTCCCGCGCCCCAAACGGCCCCGCTCGCCACCGCCGGACCGCACACCGGGCCCCGCGACCGGGCCCCCGGCACCAGCAGCACAAGGGCCGCGTCCAGCGCCGCCGTCGCCAGCAGCGCCCAGCCGAACCCCACCGGGTCCGCCCCGGCGGCCAGCGCCGCCAGCGGCAGGGGCAACTGCGCCGTCACCACCGCCGCCGGCAGCGGGACCACCAGCTTCCCCAGCAGCGGGGCGTACCCCGCCCACAGCGCCGCCAGCACGGCGGACGCGCCCGCCGCGTACGCGGTGCCGTCGACCTCTGGCAGGGCGACCGCGTACAGCGCGTACGCGTCCAGGACCGTCAGCAGCAGCCCCACCGCAGCCACCGACTCGGCCGTCGACCGCAGTCCGCGCCGCAGCAGCAGCGCCGGCGCACCCAGCGCGGCCACCGTCAGTACGACCAGTACGGCCGAGCGCCCGGCGATCCCCATCGCCCCCCAGCTGACCAGCGTGAACGCGAGCGCGGCCACCGCCAGCAACACCGCGCCCAGGATCAGCAGCACGTTCTGGGCGCTCGGGGCCGAGGCGTCCTTCGGACCGGCGGGGGCGACCGGAGCCCAGCCGGGCGCGACCGGCAGCCGCAGCAGCCAGGCACGGCGGGCCAACAAGTACGTGCGCCGGGCATCGAGTTGGGCCAGTTCCCGGTCGATGAGCGCCAGCTCCTGGGCGGGCGGCAGGGGTGTGTTCGGTGGTGGAGGTGCCATGCCCAGGAGTGTGGCGCCCGTCACGCCACCGGAACATGGGCGTGCGTACTCAGATCCGCCCTGAGTACACACAGAAGCGGCGGATGTGCGCAAGCGGCGCCTACGGAGGGGCCCCCGGGCCAGACTGGGCGCATGGACCGCAGCCACGGGGACCGCAGTCGTACGGACCGCAGCCACTGGGACCGCTGGACCCGCTACCGCTTCCGCAGCGTGTGGGACCTCGACGCCCCACCCGCGCGGGTCTACGGCGTCCTGGAGCGGACCGACGCGTACCCGTGCTGGTGGCCCCAAGTCCGCGGGGTCCGGCCGATCGACGGGCGCAGCAGCACCCTGTTCATCCGCTCCGTCCTCCCGTACGAGATCCGGGTGACCGTCACCGAACTGCTCCGCGATCCCGACCGGGGCCTCCTGGAGGCTGCCCTGCACGGTGACATCGAGGGCTGGGCGCGGTGGACCGTACGGGCGCACTGGGGCCGGGACGGGTACGGGACCCGGGCCCTGTACGAGCAGGAGGTCGAGGTGCGCAGCCCCCTGCTGCGACGCCTCGCGGTGCCCGCGCGGCCGGCGTTCCGGCTCAACCACGCCCTGATGATGCGGGCCGGCCGGCGCGCCCTCGCGACCCGTCTGGGGGCTTCGTCGGAAGCGGTTTGAACCAGACCCCGTGCCTCTTGTATTGTTCAACCCGTTCCCGGGCGATTAGCTCAGCGGGAGAGCACTTCGTTCACACCGAAGGGGTCACTGGTTCGATCCCAGTATCGCCCACCGGGAGAGGCCGGTCCGTCATCAGACGGACCGGCCTTCCGCATCTCCGGGCCCCGCCCCGGGCCGCGTTGCCGACCGGCCTAGGCCGCCGCCGACACCTCGGGCCGCAGCGGCCAGTGCGGGTCCACCGTCTCCGGCGTCCCCTGGCGCGCGAACCACGCCTGCAACCCACGGGCCTGCGCCGCGTGCCACACCGCCTGGAGCGTGTGCAGTTCGGCCGGGGTCAGCCGCTCCAGTCGGGCCGCGAACCGGCGCCCCACCGCCCGTACGACCTCCAGCGAGGCCAGCGCGTCCGCCGCCGCGTCGTGCGCACCCTCCAGCTCTATCCCGTAGTGCGCGCACAGGTCCGTCAGTGTCCGGCGGCCCTTGCGGTACCGGTCTAGGTGCTTGTCCAGCACCCGCGGATCCAGCACCGTCAGCGGCCGGTTGTCCAGGTAGCGGGCCAGCGTCGAGGCCCGGTGCCGGCGCAACTCCCGGTCCAACAGCGTCAGATCGAACGGCGCGTTCATCACCACCACCGGCCGGCCCGCCACCTGCTGTTCCCCGAGCGCGCGGGCTATCTCCTCCACGACCGGCGCGGGCCACCGCCCGTTGCGCTGGAGGTGCTCGTCGGTCAGACCGTGCACTTCCGTGGCCCCCGGGGGCACCGGAACGCCGGGATTGACCAGCCAGCGGGTGGAGCGGACCCGGCCGCCCGCACACTCCTGCACGATGAGCGCGGCGGACACGATCCGGTCCTGCTCCACGTCCACCCCTGTCGTTTCCGTGTCGAATGCGGCCAGCGGGCCCTCGTACCAGCGCGTCATGGCGAACTCCTCGTCCCGGATCGGCAGATGGGGCGCACCCGAAACACGCCACCCTTGCCCGAATCCGTGATACCCGGCCCGTTTGCGCCGTACGCCGTTTGCGACCCCTCTGGTACGGAGACAACTTCTTCGGGGGACCGCACACATGACCGGTCGTCACCCCGACCACCTCTCACTCGGCAGAGCCCGGAAGGCATGGGGAGCCGGCCATGGCGCTCGCGCAGCCCGAACCGGGCGGGGTGCTGCAGGGGCGGATCGATCCGCGGAGCGGGGCGCGGACCGAACTGCTGCGCGGCACACTCGCCACCACCGCCTGTATGGAGACCCTTCAAGTGGGATACCTGCACGCCGTCGCCGCCGCGGCCGGCTGCTCGCTCTCCCAGCCCTTCCCGGACAACGGCATCGACTGGCACGTCAGCCACGGCGCGCCCGAACACGTCATCGACGACGAGGTCACCATCAAGGTGCAGCTGAAGGCGACCTACCAGGTGCCGCCCAGGCCGGCCGGCCCCTCCTTCGCCTTCACCCTCGACAACGAACACCTGGTGAAACTGGCCCGCACGCCGGTCGCCGTCCACAAGATCCTCGTCGTGATGCTCGTCCCGCGAGACCGCGACCAGTGGCTGGCGGCCGGCCACGACCGGCTCGACCTGAGGCACTGCTGCTACTGGACCAACCTCGCCGGACACCCCGCGACCGGCCGGCGCCGGACCACCGTACGGATCCCGACCACGCGGATCTTCGACGACCGCGCGCTGTGCGAGATCATGACCCGGGTCGGGTCGGGAGGGACACCCTGATGCACCGGAACTCACCGAACCTCGAACCGTTGTCGTCCCCTTCGGAGTACGGGTACGCCGACTGGCCGGACGACTCGGGTGCACCCGATCCCGCCCTCGTGGACCCGGCCGTACTGGGGGCCCTGCTGCACCGGCACGGCTGGCAGCGCCGGGGCGGGTCGGCCGGGCGGTACGGGCGCTGGACGCCGCCCGGCTACGGGGGCACCAGCCTCCTCGTCCCGGAGAGCCGGGCCTTCCCCGACTGCGGCGACCTGCTGGAGGAGGCGCTGACCGCGCTCTCGCGCAGCGCGCTGCCGTCCGCGCGCGAGGTGCTGTACGGGCTGAGCGTGCCCAGCGACGAGATCCGGTGGGACCGACGGATCCCGGAGGGCCCGGGGGGCCCGTACGGGCCCCGGGGCGCAGCCGCGTGGACCATGCAGGAACAGCTCCGCTCGGCCGCCAGGCAGCTCCTGCTGGCCGGCGCCCTCGCGGACCGGGCGAGGGCCGGGTACTACGGCGCCCGGCACCGGGGACAGGCGGAACGGGCCCTGGACGGGGTCCTGGTGGGTCCGGCCCCCGGCGGGCGCAGGCTGACCGCGTACGTACCGGTGGACGGCGGCCGGGGCACGATGACGCGGCTGCACCACGCGCTGCACGCGGCCCGCGAAGCCGTGGACTACCAGCGCGCCACCGGTGGCATGGAGGCCTTCGACGCGGCGGTCGGAGCCGGCGTCAGCCGGGAACTCGCCGATGCGCTCATCGCGTTGGTCAGGGGTTCCGAGGGGGCCCGCATCGCGCTGGCCTGGGCACCGGCGGCCGGTGTACCGGCCGGGTGCGCGGCCCGGCCGGAGCCGGTGGAGTTCTCGCCCGGAGACCTGCCGGTGCTCCGGGACGCTGCGGCGCGGTACACCCGGGACGAACCGGCGGTCGCGGTCCGTGTGGCGGGGGCCGTGGTCCGGATGCGGCGCTCGGCCGCCGGGGGCGGGGGCACGATCCGGCTGCGGGTCCTCGCCGGGGCGGAGGTCCCCTACGTACGGGCGGTGCTGGACGAAGAGGCGTACCGGGTGGCGGGGCACGCGCACCTCGTGGGCGTGCCGATCAGGGTGAGCGGGCGCTTGCAGCGCCGCGGCGGGTTCCGGCGGTTGACCGAGGCCACGGACGTGACGCCGGTCCCGCTCGACGAGGTCGAGCGGGACCGGCTGATGAAGTCGCTGGACGAGTCCCTCGACGCGACGGACGTCCTGCCGACCGACGACTAGTGCGGTGAGCGGACGGGTCCGCCGCGGCCCCGGTGGGGATCTCGTCGGTGCGCTGGTCTCCCGCAGGGGATCGCACGCCCTCCCCTCGGCCGGGTCCACCTCGCCGCGCAGAGCGCGCGCTGCTGCTCGACCCCGTGGTGATCTTCCCGGCCCGGTGCCCCGGCCCCGGGCACCGGCGGATCCGCCCGCCGATCCGCCCGCCGATCCGCCCGCCGATCCGCCCGCCGATCCGCTCGTCGGCGGGTCGCCGGGCGGGTCGTTCCCGGGGTGGCCGGTGGGGCCGGGTAGGGGCAGGGCAGGGGCAGGGTGGGGCCGGCGGTGACAGCCCGGTCGATATCCGTTTCGCGGCGGAGCCGTTCGGCTCGGTACGATTCAAGCGCGCAGCGTTCGCTCGCGCACCCCCAGAGTTCAGGAGAGACCGGTGTCAGACGTCCGTGTGATCATCCAACGCGATTCCGAGCGGGACGAGCGCGTGGTGGCCACGGGCACTACGGCGGCCGAGCTCTTCGCCGGCGAGCGCACCATCGTCGCCGCGCGCGTTGCGGGCGAGCTCAAGGACCTCTCGTACGAGGTCAAGGACGGCGAGACCGTCGAGCCGGTGGAGATCTCCTCCGAGGACGGTCTGAACATCCTGCGCCACTCGACCGCGCACGTCATGGCGCAGGCCGTGCAGGAGCTCTTCCCCGAGGCGAAGCTGGGCATCGGCCCGCCGGTCCAGAACGGCTTCTACTACGACTTCGACGTTGCGAAGCCCTTCACCCCCGATGACCTCAAGGCCATCGAGAAGAAGATGCAGGAGATCCAGAAGCGCGGCCAGCGCTTCGCCCGCCGCGTGGTCACCGACGAGGCGGCCCGCGAGGAGCTCGCCGACGAGCCGTACAAGCTGGAGCTCATCGGCATCAAGGGCTCCGCGTCGACCGACGACGGTGCGAACGTCGAGGTGGGCGGCGGCGAGCTGACCATCTACGACAACCTGGACGCCAAGACCGGGGAGCTGTGCTGGAAGGACCTCTGCCGTGGTCCCCACCTGCCCACCACCCGCAACATCCCGGCGTTCAAGCTGATGCGCAACGCGGCCGCCTACTGGCGCGGCAGCGAGAAGAACCCGATGCTCCAGCGCATCTACGGCACCGCGTGGCCGTCGAAGGAGGAGCTGAAGGCGCACCTCGACTTCCTCGCCGAGGCCGAGAAGCGCGACCACCGCAAGCTCGGCAACGAGCTGGACCTCTTCTCCATCCCGGACGAGATCGGCTCCGGCCTGGCCGTCTTCCACCCGCGCGGCGGCATCATCCGCCGGACCATGGAGGACTACTCGCGCCGCCGGCACGAGGAAGAGGGCTACGAGTTCGTCTACTCCCCGCACGCCACCAAGGGCGCGCTCTTCGAGAAGAGCGGCCACCTGGACTGGTACGCGGAGGGCATGTACCCCCCCATGCAGCTCGACGGTGGTACCGACTACTACCTCAAGCCCATGAACTGCCCGATGCACAACCTGATCTTCGACGCTCGCGGTCGCTCCTACCGCGAGCTGCCGCTGCGCCTGTTCGAGTTCGGCACCGTGTACCGGTACGAGAAGTCGGGCGTGGTGCACGGCCTGACCCGCGCCCGCGGCTTCACCCAGGACGACGCGCACATCTACTGCACCCGTGAGCAGATGGCCGAGGAGCTCGACCGGACGCTCACCTTCGTGCTGAACCTGCTCCGCGACTACGGTCTGACCGACTTCTACCTGGAGCTGTCGACCAAGGACCCGGAGAAGTTCGTCGGCTCGGACGAGGCCTGGGAGGAGGCCACCGCGGTCCTCCAGCAGGTCGCCGAGAAGCAGGGCCTCCCGCTGACCCCCGACCCGGGCGGCGCGGCCTTCTACGGACCGAAGATCTCCGTGCAGGCGCGCGACGCCATCGGCCGCACCTGGCAGATGTCGACGGTCCAGCTCGACTTCAACCTGCCCGAGCGCTTCAACCTGGAGTACACCGCCCCGGACGGCTCGCGCCAGCGGCCGGTCATGATCCACCGCGCCCTGTTCGGTTCGATCGAGCGGTTCTTCGCCGTACTGCTGGAGCACTACGCGGGTGCCATGCCGCCGTGGCTGGCCCCGGTCCAGGCGGTCGGCATCCCGATCGGCGACGGGCACGTGGAGTACCTCCAGGAGTTCGCCGCCGCGGCGAAGAAGAAGGGTCTGCGGGTCGAGGTGGACGCCTCCTCCGACCGGATGCAGAAGAAGATCCGCAACCACCAGAAGCTCAAGGTCCCGTTCATGATCATCGTCGGTGACGAGGACATGGCCGCGGGCACCGTCTCCTTCCGCTACCGCGACGGTTCGCAGGAGAACGGCATCCCCAAGGACGAGGCCCTCGCCAAGCTGGTCAAGGTCGTCGAGGACCGCGTCCAGGTCTGAGCCGCGCAGCACGTCACCGAGGGGCCCCCGGGGAACTTCATTTCCCCGGGGGCCCCTCTTCGTCCTCCCGGCGGAAGATCTGGATCAACCAGGACGAGAACGAGCCGGTCACCGCGCCCAACAGGGCAACACCGGCCGCCATCAGCCCGATCGCGATCAACCGGCCCGGCACGGTCACGGGGACGACGTCGCCGTAGCCGACCGTCGTGATGGTCTCGCACATCCACCACACGGAATCCCAGAAGGTGCGGATCGAGGAGCCGGGCGCCCGATGCTCGTGCTCGTAGACGCCTAGCGCACCGGAGAAGCCGAGCAGGACGACCGCCATGCAGGTGTACGTCATGACGCGGGCGTAGAGGCCGCGGCGCGGGCGGTCCATCTTGGCCTGCACCGCGTCGTGGACCTTGACGAGGCGCAGCGGTCGCAGCGTCGGCAGGAGGACCACCAACGCGTCCAGCCAGTGGCGGCGGATGAAGCGCAGCGGACGGAGATCGCTCAGTACCATCCGGATCGCGTAGTCCAGGATGAAGCACAGCCAGGTCGTGAAGACCACGCCACTGGCGATGTCGCGCAGGAGCCGATCGGTGTCGCCGGCGAGCACGCGGACCGCGTAGCCTGCGAGGAAGAACAGCGAGGCGAAGAAGAGGGGCAGCTCGGTACGGCGCTCCCAGGCTTGATCACGGGTCTCGGCTACGTCGTGCATGAGCCCAGCATCGCCGCTGTGCGACCGGTCTTCGCCCCGGCGACACGCCCTACGGGGGCAAGGTCATATGCTGCATCCCATGACCAGTGAGCCGGAGCAGCAGATGGGTGTGGGCACGCAGGACGCGTTCCAGCGTCTGTGGACGCCCCACCGGATGGCGTACATCCAAGGGGAGAACAAGCCGACCGGTCCGGAAGCCGGCGACGGCTGTCCCTTCTGCGGGATTCCGGAGTCCTCCGACCAGGACGGCCTGATTGTGGCCCGGGGCAAGCACGTCTACGCCGTGCTCAACCTGTACCCGTACAACGGCGGTCACCTGATGGTGGTGCCGTACCGGCACGTCGCCGACTATACGGAGCTCGACGCCGCCGAGACGGCCGAGCTGGCCGACCTCACCAAGCGGGCCATGACCGCGCTGCGCAAGGCGTCCGGGGCGCACGGCTTCAACATCGGTATGAACCAGGGCGCGGCTGCGGGGGCCGGGATCGCCGCGCACCTGCACCAGCACATCGTGCCCCGCTGGGGCGGGGACACGAACTTCATGCCGGTCGTCGGCCACACCAAGGTGCTGCCGCAACTTCTGGCGGACACGCGCCAGATGCTCGCCGACGCCTGGCCCTCCGAGTAGCGCCGGCGGCCGGGCCCCGCGCACCGTTGCCGCGTCCCGTGCACCGGGCACCGGCCCGGGCGGCGGGGCCCCGGCCGGGCGGCGGGCGACGCCGTCCGGCCACAGGGGGCCCGCTACGCCTCGTAGACGTCGGCCTTGCGCGGGGACGCGTCCTGGACGAGCCCGCTGACGATCATCGAGCGGTTGCTGAAGCGGTCGATGTCGGCGCCGTTCTCCTCCAGGACCCGCATCGCGGCCGCGTGCACCGCCCGCAGGACCGGGGTCGCGGCGCGCAGCGCGTCATCAGCCATGAACCGGTGGCGCCAGGGCTGGCCCGCCCAGACGTGGCGCAGGCCGAAGGGCTCGGGCAGGACCAGCTTCCCGCCGAAGAAGTCGAGGATCGGCGGGAACCAGGTCAACGGGGCGCGGACGGCGAGGCGGACCACCTCCTGGGCGTCCACCAGCGGGAGGGGCCGCTCCACGGTCTCCCAGAACCGGATGGACTTCGGCACCTCGACGGTCGGGGCCGCGGACTTGCTGGTGAACAGGCCGTGCACGGGTCCGAGCGCGTGGCCGGTCACCTCGACGCGCAGGGTCTTGTAGAGCACGGTGACCGTCACCAGCATGGTGATCACCAACTGGCCGTCCCAGAGCGGGTACTGGATGCCGAGGTAGTGCCGGTTGCCACCGCTGAACTGCTGCTCGTTGCAGATCCGGGTGATCTCGTGCGACTTGATCAGGAAGGTGTCCACGTCCGCTCCGGTGGGGCGGGCCACCTCCGCGGCGCCCTCGCCGACCGGAGTGACGATCCAGTGCTGGATCGAGGCCGGCGGCAGTCCCCCGGTGTGCAGCGGGCCGCGCTCCAGCTTGCGCAGTTCGGTGTCGATCGCACGTATGACGTCCCAGCTGCGGAACGGGTGGATCTCCATGCCCTCGGTCTTGGGGACGAGCTCCTCCGCCATCTGCCAGCTGCCCCAGCGGGTGCCCATGCCGAGGATGCCCTTGGGGCCGGCGTAGAAGACGGAGTTGCTGCGGTCCTCGGCCGTGAGCTTGGCGAGCGAGTGGCGCAGGTCCTCGCGGGCCTTCTCGTCGGGGTTGCCGGGCACCGCCTCCGGGATCTTGGCGCCGATGCCGTTGCCGGCGAGCAGCCCGTCCCAGCGTGAGCGCAGGTCGGCGGCGGTGGCCTCGCAGATGCGGCGGGCGAGGAGCCAGCCGACGGCGGGGGCGATGATCATGCCGCGTAGGTAGAGGCCGAGGAAGCCGGTGAACGGCAGCCGGAACATGAGGACGGCCGCCACGACGGCGACCCCGACGAGCAGCAGGGTGCCCATCCAGGAGGAGTGCTTGCCCTCGCTGCCGGCCAGGGTCCTGCGGAGCTGGAACAGGCCCAGCCACAGCAGCAGGCCGGGCAGGAACAGTACGCCCGCGATCAGCATGATCAGCCGCAGCTTGCGGTCGCGCTCCTTGCGGATGCGGGAGGCGGCCAGGCAGTGCTCGACGACGGTCTGCGGGTCGAGGCCGAAGGACTGGATCAGCGGCTTGCGCCCGCTGGCGAGGGTGCGGGCCTCGACGGCCCGACAGAAGGCCTCGCCCAGGTTGGGTTCGAAGAGCGAGATCTTCGGAGGTTTGACCGTGGACTTGTGGTACTCGTTGTCGGCCGTGAGTATCGCGGACAGCTTCGTGTCCTTGCCGCCGTCCCGGTACGCGGCCGAGGCGAGCGCGTTGGTCGCCGCGGTCTGGCCGCCGGCCCCCTGAAGAGGCACCTGCGCCCCCGGCCTGAAGTCGAATCCGTCGTCCGCCACCGCTGCCCCCATCGCTGTGCGTTGTGCCCTTTTGGCGCGCAGATGAGCCTATCGGCGTATCTCTTCCCATGGTCATGGGACAGGGAAAAGCCGCCCACCGCAAGACGATTGGGTGGGCGGTCCCTGGCGCTACGTCAATCAGGTTCCCTTCTCGGCCTGTTCGCGCACCTTTTCCGCGATCTGGGGCGGCATCGGTTCGTGCCGGGCGTAGGAGCGGGTGAACCGGCCCGTGCCGTGCGAGACCGAACGCAGTTCGACGGCGTACCGGCCGATCTCGATCTCGGGGATCTCGGCGCGGACCTGGGTGCGGCCGGTACCGGCCTGTTCGGTGCCGACCACGCGCCCACGGCGGCCGGCGAGGTCGCTCATGACCGAACCGACGTACTCGTCGGGGACGAGGACGGTGAGCTCGGCGACGGGTTCGAGGAGGTGGATGCGCGCTTGGGCGGCGGCTTCGCGCAGGGCGAGGGCGCCGGCGGTCTGGAACGCGGCGTCGGAGGAGTCCACCGAGTGCGCCTTGCCGTCGAGGAGGGTGATGCGTACGTCGACCAGCGGATAGCCGGCCGCGACCCCGCGGGCGGCCTGGATGCGTACGCCCTTCTCGACGGACGGGATGAACTGGCGGGGCACGGCGCCGCCGACGACCTTGTCGACGAACTCGATGCCGCTGCCGGGCGGGAGCGGTTCGACTTCGATCTCGCAGATGGCGAACTGGCCGTGACCACCCGACTGTTTGACGTGACGGCCGCGCCCGGCGGCCTTGGCGCCGAAGGTCTCGCGCAGGCTCACCTTGTGGGGGACGGGATCGACCTGGACCCCGTAGCGGGCGCGCAGCCGTTCGAGGGCGACGTCCTGGTGGGCCTCGCCGAGGCACCACAGGACGACCTGGTGGGTGTGCGGGTTCTGTTCCAGCCGCATCGTGGGGTCCTCGGCGACGAGCCGGGCCAGGCCCTGGGAGAGCTTGTCCTCGTCGGCCTTGCTGTGGGCCTCGATGGCGAGGGGGAGCAGCGGGTCGGGCATCGGCCAGGGCTCCATCAGCAGGGGCCGGTCCTTGGCCGAGAGGGTGTCGCCGGTCTCGGCGCGGGTGAGTTTCGCCACGCACGCGAGGTCGCCGGCGATGGCCTGGGCCAGGGGCCGCTGCTGTTTGCCGAAGGGGGTGGAGAGGGCGCCGATCCGTTCGTCGACGTCGTGGTCCTCATGCCCGCGGTCGGTGAGGCCGTGGCCGCTGACGTGCACGGTCTCCTCGGGGCGCAGCGTGCCGGAGAAGACGCGGACGAGGGAGATGCGGCCGACGTAGGGGTCGGAGGAGGTTTTGACCACTTCGGCGACGAGGGGCCCCTCCGGGTCACAGGTGACGGCCGGGCGAGTGGCGCCGTCCGGTGCGGTGACGGCGACGGGGGCCCGTTCCAGCGGGGTGGGGAAGCCACCGGTGATCAGTTCCAGGATCTCGACGGTGCCGAGGCCCTGGCGGGCGCCGTCGGCGGCGGGGGCGGCCATCAGGACCGGGTGGAAGGTGCCGCGGGCCACGGCGCGTTCGAGGTCGTCGACGAGCGTCTTGACGTCGATGTCCTCGCCGCCGAGGTAGCGGTCCATGAGGCTCTCGTCCTCGCTCTCCGCGATGATCCCCTCGATGAGGCGGGAGCGGGCGTCGGCGATGAGGGCGAGCTCGGCCGGCTCGGGGTCGCGCTCCACGCGTTCCCCCGAGGTGTAGTCGTACACGCGCTGGGAGAGGAGGCCGAGGAGCCCGGCCACGGGGGCGTGTCCGTCGGGGCCGGCGGGGCCGTACAGGGGCAGGTGGAGCGGTACGACGGCGTCGGGGTCCTCGGCGCCGAAGATCTCGCCGCAGACGGTGGTCATCTGCGCGTAGTCGGCCCGGGCCGCTTCCAGGTGGGTGACGACGATGGCGCGGGGCATGCCGACGGCCTCGCACTCGTCCCAGACCATGCGGGTGGCGCCGTCGATGCCGTCCGAGGAGGAGACGACGAAGAGGGCCGCGTCCGCGGCGCGCAGGCCGGCCCTGAGCTCGCCGACGAAGTCGGCGTATCCGGGGGTGTCCAGGATGTTGATCTTGATTCCGCCCCATTCGACGGGGACGAGGGACAGCTGCACCGACCGCTGCTGCCGGTGTTCGATCTCATCGTGGTCGGAGACGGTGCTGCCGTCCTCGACCCGGCCGGCCCGTTTGACGGCTCCGGCCGTCAGGGCCAGGGCCTCGACCAGTGTGGTCTTGCCGGCTCCGCTGTGGCCGACCAGCACGACGTTCCGTACGGAGGACGGTCGGTCGGCCGTCGGTGCCCTGCCGGCGGCTCCGGCTTGGTGTGATGTGGCTCCCATGGTGCTCGTGCCTCCCGGTGTGACGGTGAGGAGGATGATCGGGGTCCTTCGAGCTTTGCACTGGCGTCACACTGCGTCCATACGTAGTACCCGGCGCGGTCCGGAGCGCGGCGCGGACACCGGCCGGCGATCGTCCGGCGCGAACCGGTGGGTGCGCGGCGGTACGGGCCCGGGGCGCTGGCTACGATGGGCCAGCCGGTGGCCGACGGGGCCGTGCGGCCCACCGACCCTCCGGGAAGGCCATGCTGAACAAGTACGCGCGTGCATTCTTCACGCGTGTTCTCACGCCATTCGCCGCATTTCTGCTCCGGCGGGGGGTGAGCCCGGACGCCGTCACCCTCATCGGCACGGCCGGAGTGGTGGCGGGAGCGCTGGTCTTCTTCCCCAGGGGAGAGTTCTTCTGGGGCACGATCGTCATCACCCTGTTCGTGTTCTCCGACCTGGTGGACGGGAACATGGCCCGCCAGGCCGGTGTCTCCAGCCGCTGGGGCGCCTTCCTCGACTCCACGCTCGACCGGGTGGCCGACGCGGCGATCTTCGGCGGCCTCGCGCTCTGGTACGCGGGCTCCGGGAACGACAACGCGCTGTGCGCGGTCGCGATCTTCTGCCTGGCCAGCGGTCAGGTCGTCTCGTACACCAAGGCCCGTGGCGAGTCGATCGGCTTGCCGGTGGCCGTCAACGGGCTCGTCGAGCGCGCCGAGCGGCTGGTGATCTCTCTCGTCGCGGCGGGTCTGGCCGGGCTGCAGACCTTCGGGGCGCCCTCGTGGCTCGGCGTGCTGCTGCCGATCGCCCTGTGGGTCGTGGCCGCGGGCTCGCTCGTCACCTTGATCCAGCGGGTGGTCACCGTACGCCGCGAGGCGGCGGAGGCCGACGCGCAGGCCTCCGCGTCCGAGGCGGGAGCGGCCTGATGGGCACGGTGCAGGACCGGCTCGTGGACGGGCTGTACGGGCTCGGTTGGGCCGCGGTGAAGAAGCTGCCGGAGCCGGCCGCCGTGGCCCTCGGCCGCCGGATAGCGGACTTCGTTTGGAAGAAGCGCGGCAAGGGCGTGCTGCGGCTGGAGTCGAACCTGGCCCGGGTCGTGCCCGACGCCGGACCTGAGCGGCTTCGGGAACTGTCCCGGGCGGGCATGCGCTCGTACATGCGGTACTGGATGGAATCCTTCAGGCTGCCGACCATGGACCCCGAGCGCTTCAGCACGGACGTCGAGTTCGAGGACGAGCACCTGCTGCGCGAGGCACTCGCCTCCGGGCGCGGAGTCGTCGTCGCCCTGCCGCACCTGGCCAACTGGGACCTCGCTGGCGCCTGGGCCATCGGCCACATCGGCGTCCCGTTCACCACGGTCGCCGAGCGGCTCAAGCCGGAGACCCTCTACGACCGCTTCGTGGCCTATCGGGAGAGCCTCGGCATGGAGGTGCTGCCCCACAACGGCGGCGTGGCCTTCGGGACCCTCGCCCGCCGGCTCCGCTCCGGAGGCCTGGTGTGCCTGGTCGCGGATCGCGACCTGTCGGCCTCCGGGGTCGAGGTGGACTTCTTCGGTTCGGCGGCGCGCATGCCGGCCGGGCCGGCGCTGCTGGCCCAGCAGACGGGGGCGGTGCTGCTCCCGGCGACCCTGCACTACGGGGAAACGCCGAAGATGTACGGCCGGATCCACCCCGAGGTGGCGGTGCCGAAGGCCGGCACCCGGACCGAGAAGACATCCGTCATGACCCAGGCGGTGGCCGACGCGTTCGCCCGGGGGATCGCCGAGCACCCGGAGGACTGGCACATGCTCCAGCGATTGTGGCTGGACGACCTGGAGGAGCGCTCCGCGTGAAGATCGGCATCGTCTGCCCGTACTCGTGGGACGTACCGGGCGGCGTCCAGTTCCACATCCGGGATCTCGCGGAGCACCTGATCCGGCTCGGTCACGAGGTGTCGGTGCTGGCCCCGGCGGACGACGAGACACCGCTGCCGCCGTACGTGGTCTCGGCGGGACGGGCGGTGCCCGTGCCGTACAACGGTTCGGTGGCCCGACTGAACTTCGGGTTCCTCTCGGCGGCCCGGGTGCGGCGGTGGCTGCACGACGGCGTCTTCGACGTGATCCACATCCACGAGCCGGCCTCGCCTTCGCTGGGACTGCTGACCTGCTGGGCGGCGCAGGGTCCGATCGTGGCCACCTTCCACACCTCGAACCCGCGGTCCCGGGCCATGATCGCGGCGTACCCGATCCTGCAGCCGGCACTGGAGAAGATCAGCGCGCGGATCGCGGTGAGCGAGTACGCGCGCCGGACGCTCGTCGAGCACCTGGGCGGGGACGCCGTGGTCATCCCGAACGGGGTGGACGTGGACTTCTTCGCCTCGGCCGAGCCGAAGGCGGAGTGGGGCGGCCAGACCCTCGGCTTCATCGGCCGGATCGACGAACCCCGCAAGGGGCTCCCGGTCCTGATGGAAGCGTTCCCCCGCATCGTCCGGGATTGCCCGGACGTACGGCTCCTCGTGGCGGGACGCGGCGACGAGGAGGAGGCGGTGGCCTCCCTGCCCGCCGACCTGCGCTCCCGCGTGGAGTTCCTGGGTATGGTTTCGGACGAGGACAAGGCGCGCCTGCTGCGCAGCGTCGACGTGTACGTGGCCCCCAATACGGGCGGCGAGAGCTTCGGCATCATCCTGGTCGAGGCGCTGTCCGCGGGGGCCGCGGTGCTGGCCTCCGACCTGGACGCGTTCGCGCAGGTGCTGGACCAGGGGTCGGCGGGGGAGCTGTTCGCGAACGAGGACGCGGACGCGCTGGCCGTCGGCGCGGTGGCGCTGCTCCGCGATCCGGCCCGGCGGGCGGAACTGAGCGCACGCGGCTCGGCCCACGTCCGCCGCTTCGACTGGTCGACGGTCGGGGCGGACATCCTGGCGGTCTACGAAACGGTGACGGACGGCGCGGCGGCGGTGGCCACGGACGAACGCGTCCCCCTGCGCCACCGCCTGGGCTTCACCCGGGACCCCTCGGCCTGACGGCCTCCGCGCGCCGGCTTCCCGCGCAGCGGTCCGATGTGACACGGGACGCTGCGCGGGCGCGGGACGGCCGGGCGGCCCCGGGGGCGCGCGGTGCGGGTAACGCGGCGAAGAGTAGAGTCGCCGGCCGTGATCGAAACCCTTGTCTGGACTGCCCTGGCGCTCGGCGTCATCGGCGTCTACCTCAGCTGGACCGCCGGACGGCTGGACCGGCTGCACTCGCGGATGGACGCCGCCCGCGCCGCCCTCGACGCGCAGCTCGTACGGCGTGCGTCGGTGGTGCTCGAAGTGGCCACCTCCGGGGTCCTCGACCCTGCCTCCTCGATCGTCCTGTACGAGGCCGCCCACGGCGCCCGCCAGGCCGAGGAGGAGAACCGCGAGGTCGCCGAGAGCGAGCTCAGCCAGGCCCTGCGCGCGGTGTTCTCAGACGCCGCCCAGGTGGAAGTGCTCAAGGAGGCTCCCGGTGGTGAGGCCGCCGCCGAGGAGCTGGCCGCGGCCGTGCGCCGGGTGCCGATGGCGCGGCGCTTCCACAACGACTCCGTACGGGCCGCCCGCGCGCTGCGCCGCCACCGCAAGGTCCGCTGGTTCCGACTGGCCGGCCACGCCCCCTTCCCGCTGGCCTTCGAGATGGACGACGAGCCCCCGGTGGATCTTGCCGACCGGCCCTGAGCTGGTCGGGTGGGTCCGGGCGGCGTCGCGGGCTACGCACCCGGACCCACCCGGACCCGTCGAGTTGTACCCGACGGCCAACTTGGAAGGAGCCACCGGCTCCTCATTGGCCCTTGCGGTGGACTGGTCCGGGACGGTTTGCTCAGCCCAGTAGCAAACTGCAGCACCCGTCTTCCTTCGAGTGAGGTCAATCCGTGAGCACGCTTCCCTCCACCCCGCAGTCCGCTGAGTCCGCGATCGGCACCTCCCGCGTCAAGCGCGGCATGGCCGAGCAGCTCAAGGGCGGCGTGATCATGGACGTGGTCAACGCCGAGCAGGCCAAGATCGCCGAGGACGCCGGCGCCGTGGCCGTCATGGCCCTGGAGCGGGTCCCCGCGGACATCCGCAAGGACGGCGGCGTGGCGCGCATGTCCGACCCGAACATGATCGAAGAGATCATCGAGGCCGTCTCCATCCCGGTCATGGCCAAGTCCCGCATCGGTCACTTCGTCGAGGCCCAGGTCCTGCAGTCCCTCGGCGTCGACTACATCGACGAGTCCGAGGTCCTGACCCCGGCCGACGAGGTCAACCACTCCGACAAGTGGGCGTTCACCACCCCCTTCGTCTGCGGTGCCACCAACCTGGGCGAGGCCCTGCGCCGCATCGCCGAGGGCGCGGCCATGATCCGCTCCAAGGGCGAGGCCGGTACCGGCAACGTCGTCGAGGCCGTCCGTCACCTGCGCCAGATCAAGAACGAGATCGCCAAGCTGCGCGGCTTCGACAACAACGAGCTGTACGCCGCCGCCAAGGAGCTGCGCGCCCCGTACGAGCTGGTCAAGGAAGTCGCCGAGCTCGGCAAGCTCCCGGTCGTGCTGTTCTCCGCCGGTGGCGTCGCCACCCCGGCCGACGCCGCCCTGATGCGTCAGCTCGGCGCCGAGGGCGTCTTCGTCGGCTCCGGCATCTTCAAGTCGGGCGACCCGGCCAAGCGTGCCGCCGCCATCGTGAAGGCCACCACCTTCTTCGACGACCCGAAGATCATCGCGGACGCGTCGCGCAACCTGGGCGAGGCCATGGTCGGCATCAACTGCGACACCCTCCCCGAGGCCGAGCGCTACGCCAACCGCGGCTGGTAGTCGGTCATGACCCAAACCCCCGTGATCGGTGTCCTGGCCCTCCAGGGCGATGTACGGGAACACCTGATCGCCCTGGCCGCGGCGGACGCCGTGGCCAGGCCGGTCCGGCGTCCCGAAGAGCTCGCCGAGGTCGACGCCCTGGTGATCCCCGGCGGCGAGTCCACGACCATGTCGAAGCTCGCCGTCCTGTTCGGCATGCTGGAGCCGCTGCGCGAGCGTGTCCGTGCCGGCATGCCCGTGTACGGCACCTGCGCCGGCATGATCATGCTCGCCGACAAGCTGCTCGACGGTCGTGAGGACCAGGAGACGCTCGGCGGCATCGACATGATCGTCCGCCGCAACGCCTTCGGCCGGCAGAACGAATCCTTCGAGGCGAAGATCGACTTCGCCGGCATCGCCGGCGGCCCGGTCGAGGGCGTCTTCATCCGCGCCCCGTGGGTCGAGTCGGTCGGTGGCGCCGCCGAGGTGCTCGCCACGTACGACGGCCACACCGTCGCCGTGCGTCAGGGCAACGTGTTGGCCACCTCGTTCCACCCCGAGCTGACCGGCGACGACCGCGTCCACGCGTACTTCGTCGACATGGTGCGCGCGGGGCTGTAATCAGGTCCCGGTAGGATCGGGGACGAACACTGTTGGTGACGCGAAGGAGACAGGCGGATGTCCGGCCACTCTAAATGGGCTACGACGAAGCACAAGAAGGCCGTGATCGATGCCAAGCGCGGCAAGCTCTTCGCGAAGCTGATCAAGAACATCGAGGTCGCGGCCCGTATGGGCGGCGCCGACATCGACGGCAACCCGACCCTCTTCGACGCCATCCAGAAGGCCAAGAAGAGCTCGGTCCCGAACAAGAACATCGACTCCGCGGTCAAGCGCGGCGGCGGCCTTGAGGCCGGCGGCGTGGACTACGAGACGATCATGTACGAAGGCTACGGTCCCAACGGTGTCGCGGTGCTCATCGAGTGCCTCACCGACAACCGCAACCGTGCCGCGTCCGACGTGCGCGTCGCCATGACCCGCAACGGCGGTTCGATGGCCGACCCGGGTTCGGTCTCGTACCTGTTCAACCGCAAGGGCGTCGTCATCCTGCCCAAGGGCGAGCTGACCGAGGACGACGTCCTCGGCGCGGTGCTCGAGGCCGGAGCCGAAGAAGTCAACGACAACGGTGACACCTTCGAGATCATCAGCGAGGCCACCGACATGGTCGCGGTCCGCACCGCGCTCCAGGAGGCGGGCATCGACTACGACTCGGCCGACTCCAGCTTCGTCCCGACCATGCAGGTCGAACTGGACGAAGAGGGCGCGCGCAAGATCTTCAAGCTGATCGACGCGCTGGAGGACAGCGACGACGTGCAGAACGTCTTCGCCAACTTCGACGTCTCGGACGAGGTCATGGAGAAGGTCGACGCCTGATCCGGCATCAGCGGCGGGCCGGCGGGGAACACACCCCGCCGGCCCGCCGTCGCTTTGTGCGCGATGTCAGTGGCGCCGGATAGCCTGACGGCGAGCGGCGGCTGTTCGTCCGTTCGAGCCGTAACCATCGATGCAGGAACCACCGCGGCGATCAGCCGGGACCGCGAGAGCGGCGCCCGTTCAGGCGCAAAGGGGGAGGGGCGGGTGCGAGTTCTCGGCGTGGACCCGGGGCTGACGCGGTGCGGCGTCGGCGTGGTCGAGGGCGTCGCCGGCCGTCCGTTGACCATGATCGGTGTGGGGGTCGTACGGACCCCGGTGGATGCGGAGTTGGGGCAGCGGCTCGTCGCCATCGAGCAGGGCATCGAGCAGTGGCTGGACGAGCACCGGCCCGAAGTGGTGGCCGTGGAGCGGGTCTTCAGCCAGCACAACGTCAGCACCGTGATGGGGACCGCCCAGGCGAGCGCCGTCGCCATGCTCTGCGCCGCCCGCCGGGGACTCCCGGTGGCCCTGCACACCCCCAGCGAGGTCAAGGCCGCCGTCACCGGCGCCGGCCGGGCCGACAAGGCGCAGGTCGGGGCGATGGTCACCCGGCTGCTGCGGCTCTCCGCCCCGCCGAAACCGGCCGACGCCGCGGACGCCCTCGCACTCGCCATCTGCCACATCTGGCGGGCCCCCGCCCAGAACCGCCTCCAGCAGGCGGTCGCCCTGCACGCCTCGAAAGGCCGCCCCTCATGATCGCCTTCGTCAGCGGCCCGGTCGCCGCGCTCGCCCCCACCCTGGCCGTGATCGAGGTCGGCGGAGTCGGCATGGCCGTCCAGTGCACGCCCACCACCCTCTCCGGCCTGCGGCTGGGGGAGACGGCGCGCCTGGCCACCTCGCTGGTCGTACGGGAGGACTCCCTCACGCTGTACGGCTTCGCCGACGACGACGAGCGGCAGGTCTTCGAACTGCTCCAGACCGCCAGCGGGGTCGGCCCGCGGCTGGCCCAGGCGATGCTCGGGGTGCACAGCCCGGACGCGCTGCGCCTCGCCGTGTCGACGGGGGACGAGAAGTCCCTGATGGCCGTGCCCGGCATCGGCAAGAAGGGCGCCCAGAAGCTGCTGCTGGAGCTGAAGGGCAAGCTGGGCCAGCCGCTCGGCACCGGAGCGCTGGTCGGGGCCCAGCGGGCGGCAGCCGCGGGGCCCGCGCCGTGGACGGAACAGCTCTCCGCAGCCCTCGTCGGGCTCGGCTATGCCTCCCGAGAGGCGGAGGAGGCGGTCTCGGCGGTGACGCCGCAGGCCGAGGCGGCGATCGCCGCCGGCGGCAGCGCCCCCGTTCCGCAGCTCCTGAGGGCCGCCCTGCAGACCCTGAACCGGGCCCGCTGATCCGCAGCACCCCGCGGGGCCTCTCCCGGGCCCCGCGCGGGAGCCGGGGCAACGGGCGAGGGCCGGGGGACGGGAACTGCCCCGCGGGGGCCCCGCCCGGCCCGCACACGAAGAACGCACGAGACGAAGGCAGACACCCGTGAACTGGGACGACGACACCGACGCCACGACCGCAGGAGAGCGCATCGTGGCGCCGGCGGCGGACGGCGAGGACACCGCCATCGAGGCCGCCCTGCGCCCCAAGGACCTCGGCGAGTTCGTCGGCCAGGAGAAGGTCCGTCAGCAACTGGACCTCGTCCTGAAGGCGGCCCTCCAGCGCGGGGCCACCGCCGACCACGTCCTGCTGTCGGGTGCTCCGGGCCTCGGGAAGACCACCCTCTCCATGATCATCGCGGCGGAGATGGGTGCGCCCATCCGGATCACCTCCGGTCCCGCCATCCAGCACGCAGGCGACCTCGCCGCGATCCTCTCCTCCCTCCAGGAGGGCGAGGTCCTCTTCCTCGACGAGATCCACCGCATGTCCCGGCCCGCCGAGGAGATGCTGTACATGGCCATGGAGGACTTCCGGGTCGACGTGATCGTCGGCAAGGGCCCGGGGGCCACCGCCATCCCGCTGGAGCTGCCGCCCTTCACCCTCGTCGGGGCGACCACCCGGGCCGGTCTGCTGCCGCCGCCGCTGCGCGATCGTTTCGGCTTCACCGGGCACATGGAGTTCTACGCTCCCGAGGAGCTGGAACGCGTCATCCACCGCTCCGCCCGCCTCCTCGACGTGGAGATCGACACGGCCGGCGCCGCCGAGATCGCCGGCCGCTCCCGCGGCACCCCGCGCATCGCCAACCGCCTGCTGCGCCGCGTCCGCGACTACGCCCAGGTCCGGGCCGACGGAGTGATCACCCGCGAAGTGGCCGGTACCGCCCTCCAGGTCTACGAGGTGGACGCGCGCGGCCTCGACCGCCTCGACCGTGCCGTGCTGGAGGCGCTGCTCAAGCTGTTCGGCGGCGGCCCCGTCGGGCTGTCCACCCTCGCGGTCGCCGTCGGCGAGGAGCGGGAGACGGTGGAGGAGGTCGCCGAGCCGTTCCTCGTCCGCGAGGGGCTGCTCGCACGGACCCCCAGGGGGCGGGTCGCGACCCCCGCCGCATGGGCTCACCTGGGGCTCGTCCCGCCGCAGCACGGTGGGAGTGGATCAAGCGGACAACAGGGCTTGTTCGGGGCCTGACGGCGCGGAGGTTCGCCCCGTCAGGAACTGCGGTGCCATGCTGGGCGTTGTTCCATCGGTGCGGACTCGCCTAGACTCCGCCGATGCCGACCCTTCGGGTCGGTGTGCCCACCCCCGTAGAAACTGGCCGTCTCCCGTGCGGTCGTGAGAAGGATCTCCGTCCCGTGAATCTCATGACACTCCTCCCGTTCATCGTGCTCATCGGGGCGATGTTCCTGATGACCCGCTCCGCGAAGAAGAAGCAGCAGGCGGCCGCGCAGATGCGCGACCACATGACGCCCGGTACCGGCGTCCGCACCATCGGCGGCATGTACGCCACGGTGAAGGAGATCGGCGAGGACACCGTCACCCTGGAGGTGGCCCCCGGTGTCCACGCGATCTACGCGAAGAACTCCATCGGCGCCGTGCTGGACGACGCGGAGTACAACCGCATCGTCCACGGCACCGGTGACGATCTGACCCTCGACTCGCCCGTCGTCCCGGACGACGCCTCCTCGATCACCCTCGACAAGGGCGCGGACGAGACCGAGGCCCCGAAGCTCGACCTGGGCAAGAAGGACGAGCCCAAGGCGGACGAGCCCAAGGCCGAGGGGTCCGACGACACGGAGCCGAAGGACGGCAAGGCCGACGGCGAGGCCGGCGCGAAGTAGCGCGCGGCCGGGACCGCGAGGGCGCCTGACCGGCGACCGGCGCGGTCCCCGTCAGTGACACTTCTGCGGGGGGCAGGGGTCCCCACCACACATTTCGTGGCCGTCCGCGCGCTGACCCGGCGCGGGGCGGTTGGACAGGGAGATACGACAAGGTGGCAGCACCGAAGAAGGGCCGGCGGCCCACGGGGGCTCAGGGGAGGCCGGGGCGTGCCCTGGCGATCATCCTGATCGCAATGGTGGCGCTCACCGCGGGGATGTTCCTCACGAAGCAGACGACCCCCCGGCTGGGCATCGACCTCGCGGGCGGTACGAGCATCACGCTCAAGGCCAAGAGCGAGCCCGGCAAGCCGGACGCGATCAACGAGACCAACATGAACACGGCGGTCGGCATCATCGAGCGCCGCGTCAACGGTCTCGGCGTCTCGGAGGCCGAGGTCCAGACCCAGGGCCGCGACCACATCATCGTGAACATCCCCAAGGGGACGAACGAGAAGCAGGCTCGCGAGCAGGTCGGTACCACCGCCCAGCTGTACTTCCGCCCGGTCCTGGCCTTCGCGGACGGCGCCCCGGCGGCCCCCGAGGCCACGCCGAGCCCCTCCGTGAGCCCCTCCGGCGCTCCGAAGGCCGAGGGCAGCGCCAAGCCCAGCGCGTCGGTCACCCCGTCGTCCAGCGCCACTTCCCAGGGCCGTGTGCTCAGCGAGGCCCTCAAGGCCCCGAGCACCCCCACTCCCTCGCCCTCGGCGAGCGAGTCGAAGAAGGCAGACGACACCAAGGCTCCCGCTCCGACACCGGCCCCGTCAGGTGCCGACGCGGCTGCCGCCGACCTCCAGGCGAAGTTCGCCGCTCTGGACTGCACCAACGAGGCGCAGCGCGCCGCGGCGGGGAAGGGCGCCAAGCCCGAGGAGCCGACGCTCGCCTGTGGCAAGCGCGGCAACACCTGGGGCAAGTGGATCCTCGGTCCCGCCGGTGTCGCCGGTACGGACGTGAAGGACGCCAAGGGCGTCATCGACCCGCAGCGCGGTCAGTGGATCGTCACCATGCAGTTCACCGACAAGGGCGCCGACAAGTTCGCCAAGATCACCGGTGAGCTCGCCACCAAGCAGATGCCGCAGAACCAGTTCGCGATCGTGCTCGACGGCGAGGTCGTCTCCGACCCGTCCGTGAGCCAGGCGCTGACCGGCGGCAACGCCGAGATCTCCGGCGGCTTCACCCAGCAGACGGCGCAGGACCTGGGCAACATGCTCTCGTACGGCGCCCTGCCGCTCTCCTTCAGCGAGGACAGCGTCACCACCGTCACCGCCGCGCTCGGCGGCGAGCAGCTGAAGGCCGGCCTGATCGCCGGTGCCATCGGCCTGGCCCTCGTGGTGATCTACCTGCTCGTGTACTACCGGGGCCTGTCCTTCATCGCCATCGTCAGCCTCATGGTGTCCGCGATCCTCACGTACACGATCATGGCGCTGCTCGGCAAGGGCATCGGCTTCGCGCTCAACCTGCCCGCCGTCTGCGGTGCGATCGTGGCCATCGGCATCACGGCGGACTCGTTCATCGTGTACTTCGAGCGCATCCGCGACGAGATCCGCGAGGGCCGCACCCTGCGTCCCGCCGTGGAGCGGGCCTGGCCGCGCGCCCGGCGCACCATCCTGGTCTCCGACTTCGTGTCGTTCCTGGCCGCCGCGGTGCTCTTCATCGTCACGGTGGGCAAGGTGCAGGGCTTCGCCTTCACCCTCGGCCTGACCACCCTGCTCGACGTGGTCGTGGTGTTCCTCTTCACCAAGCCGATCATGACGCTGATGGCCCGTACGAAGTTCTTCTCCAGCGGTCACCCCTGGTCCGGACTGGACCCGAAGCGGCTCGGCGCCAAGCCGCCGCTGCGCCGGTCCCGTCGCACCGGCTCCGGTTCCGTCACCGCTCCCGTCGACGTAAAGGAGGCGTGAGAGATGTCGAAGCTGGGAGATCTCGGCGCCAGGCTGTACCGCGGTGAGGTCGGCTACGACTTCGTCGGCAAGCGCTTCATCTGGTACGGCGTTTCCATCCTGATCACCATCACGGCGATCGTGGCCCTGGCCGTACAGGGCCTCAACATGGGCATCGAGTTCAAGGGCGGTGCCGTCTTCACCACCCCGAAGACGGCCGTCTCCGTCGCCAGGGCGACCGAGGAGGCGGAGAAGGCCTCGGGCCACGACGCGATCGTCCAGGAGCTCGGTACCGGCGGTCTGCGCATCCAGATCTCGGGTCTGGACACGGACTCCGCGGCGGGTGTGAAGAAGCAGCTCGCCACCGACCTCAAGGTGTCCGAGGCCGACATCAACGCGGACCTGGTCGGTCCCAGCTGGGGCGACCAGATCGCGAACAAGGCCTGGACCGGCCTGGGCGTCTTCATGGTCCTCGTGGTGATCTACCTCGCCATCGCCTTCGAGTGGCGGATGGCGGTCGCCGCGCTGATCGCCCTGATCCACGACCTCACCATCACCGTCGGCGTGTACGCGCTGGTCGGCTTCGAGGTCACGCCGGGCACCGTGATCGGTCTGCTGACGATCCTCGGTTACTCCCTCTACGACACCGTCGTCGTCTTCGACGGTCTGAAGGAGGGCTCGAAGGACATCACCAAGCAGACCCGCTACACGTTCAGCGAGATCGCCAACCGCAGCATCAACGGCACCCTGGTCCGCTCGATCAACACCACGGTCGTGGCGCTGCTCCCGGTCGGTGCCCTGCTCTTCATCGGCGGCGGCTTCCTGGGCGCGGGCATGCTGAACGACATCTCGCTGTCGCTGTTCGTCGGCCTCGCAGCCGGTGCGTACTCCTCGATCTTCATCGCGACCCCGCTGGTCGTGGACTTCAAGGAGCGCGAGCCGTCGATGAAGGCGCTCAAGAAGCGGGTGCTCGCCAAGCGGGCGGCCGCGGCGGCGAAGGGCGAGTCCGCCGACGGGGACTACGAGACCGAGGACGCGCCGCAGATCGTGGCCCAGGGCCGCGCGGGACGGCGCCGGTGAGCGTGCTGTCCCCCGAGGTACATGAGCTGCTGCTCAGCCGGATCAAGGACGTCCCGGACTACCCGAAGCCCGGGGTGATGTTTAAGGACATCACCCCGCTGCTGGCGGACCCGAAGGCCTTCGCGGCCCTGACGCAGGCGCTGGTGGAGCTGGCCGGGCAGTACGGCGCGACGAAGATCGTCGGGTTGGAGGCGCGCGGGTTCATCCTCGCCGCCCCGGTGGCGGTGCAGGCGGGCATCGGCTTCGTTCCGGTCCGCAAGGCCGGCAAGCTGCCGGGGGCCACGCTCGCGCAGGCGTACGAGCTGGAGTACGGCACCGCGGAGATCGAGGTCCATGCCGAGGACCTGACGGCCGGCGACCGGGTCATGGTCATCGACGACGTCCTGGCCACCGGAGGCACCGCCGAAGCCTCGCTCTCGCTGATCCGGCGGGCCGGCGCGGAGGTCGCCGGTGCGGCGGTCCTGATGGAGCTGTCGTTCCTGCCGGGCCGCGAGCGGTTGGCCGGCGCCCTTGCGGGGGCCCCGCTGGACGTGCTCATCGTCGTCTGACGAAACCCACCGCGAAGCGGGCGGGTACCCCGGGACCCCGGGGTACCCGCCCGCTTCCGCATCACCGGGGGCCCGTGCCACGTCCGGGTGGTGGGCACGGCGAACGGGCCGGGGCAACCCTCGCTACCATGGTTTATCCGGACCTGACCGGGGCACCGGATCCTCCCCCCGGGACTCCGTCCGGGGGGGACCCCCAGAGGAGCGCTCTTGCCAGACGAGGTCCAGCCAATCTCCGCCGCGCAGCCCGACCCGCAGGCCGAGCAGGCCGCGGCTCACCCCGCCACGCCCCCGCCGGCCCCGCCCGTGAAGCCGGCGCCCGTGAAGCCGGCGCCCGTGAAGCCGGCGCCCGCGAAGCCCGCGTCCGCGAAGTCGGCCGGGTCCTCCAACCGCGTGCGCGCACGGCTCGCCCGCCTCGGCGTCCAGCGTTCCAACCCGTACAACCCGGTACTGGAACCGCTGCTCCGCATAGTCCGCAGCAACGATCCGAAGATCGAGACGGCCACGCTGCGCCAGATCGAGCAGGCCTACCAGGTGGCCGAGCGCTGGCACCGCGGTCAGAAGCGCAAGAGCGGCGATCCGTACATCACCCATCCGCTCGCGGTGACCACCATCCTCGCCGAGCTCGGCATGGACCCGGCCACCCTGATGGCCGGTCTGCTGCACGACACCGTCGAGGACACCGAGTACGGGCTGGAGGACCTGCGCCGCGACTTCGGCGACGCCGTGGCCCTGCTCGTCGACGGCGTCACCAAGCTCGACCGGGTCAAGTTCGGCGAAGCCGCCCAGGCGGAGACCGTCCGCAAGATGGTCGTCGCCATGGCCAAGGACCCCCGGGTCCTGGTCATCAAGCTGGCCGACCGCCTGCACAACATGCGCACCATGCGCTACCTCAAGCGGGAGAAGCAGGAGAAGAAGGCCCGCGAGACCCTTGAGATCTACGCCCCGCTGGCACACCGGCTGGGCATGAACACGATCAAGTGGGAGCTGGAGGACCTCGCCTTCGCGATCCTCTACCCCAAGATGTACGACGAGATCGTCCGGCTGGTGGCGGAGCGCGCCCCCAAGCGCGACGAGTACCTCACCATCGTCACCGACGAGGTGCAGGCCGACCTCCGGGCGGCCCGGATCAAGGCCACCGTCACCGGTCGGCCCAAGCACTACTACAGCGTCTACCAGAAGATGATCGTCCGCGGTCGGGACTTCGCGGAGATCTACGACCTGGTCGGCATCCGCGTCCTCGTGGACACGGTACGGGACTGCTACGCGGCCCTCGGCACGGTGCACGCGCGATGGAATCCGGTCCCCGGCCGGTTCAAGGACTACATCGCGATGCCCAAGTTCAACATGTACCAGTCGCTCCACACGACGGTCATCGGACCCAACGGCAAGCCGGTCGAACTCCAGATCCGCACCTTCGACATGCACCGGCGCGCCGAATACGGCATCGCCGCGCACTGGAAGTACAAGCAGCAGACCGTCGCGGGCGCCTCCAAGGTCCGCACCGACGTCCCGCAGGCCGCCAAGGGCAGCGCCGGCCAGGACACGGTCAACGACATGGCCTGGCTGCGGCAACTGCTGGACTGGCAGAAGGAGACCGAGGACCCGGGCGAGTTCCTCGACTCGCTGCGCTTCGATCTCTCCCGCAACGAGGTCTTCGTCTTCACCCCCAAGGGTGACGTCATCGCGCTGCCCGCCGGCGCCACTCCGGTGGACTTCGCGTACGCGGTCCACACCGAGGTCGGTCACCGGACCATAGGCGCACGCGTCAACGGCCGGCTCGTCCCGCTGGAATCGACCCTCGACAACGGCGACCTCGTCGAGGTCTTCACCTCCAAGGCCGAGGGCGCGGGCCCGTCACGCGACTGGCTCGGCTTCGTCAAGTCCCCGCGGGCCCGCAACAAGATCCGCGCCTGGTTCTCCAAGGAGCGCCGCGACGAGGCCATCGAGCACGGCAAGGACGCCATCGCGCGGGCCATGCGCAAGCAGAACCTGCCGATCCAACGCATCCTCACCGGCGACTCGCTCGTCACCCTCGCGCACGAGATGCGCTACCCGGACATCTCCTCCCTGTACGCGGCGATCGGCGAGGGCCACGTGGCCGCGCAGGGCGTCGTGCAGAAGCTGGTGCAGGCCCTCGGTGGCGAGGAAGCCGCCAACGAGGACATCGAGGAGAGCGTCCCGCCGTCCCGTGCCCGCGGCAAGCGGCGCGGCAACGCCGACCCCGGCGTGGTCGTCAAGGGCGTGGACGACGTCTGGGTCAAGCTGGCCCGCTGCTGCACCCCGGTGCCCGGCGACCCGATCATCGGGTTCGTCACGCGCGGCAGTGGCGTATCGGTTCACCGCGCGGACTGCGTCAACGTGGACTCCCTCTCCCAGCAGCCCGAACGGATGCTGGAAGTGGAATGGGCGCCGACCCAGTCCTCCGTCTTCCTCGTCGCCATCCAGGTCGAGGCGCTGGACCGGTCCCGGCTCCTCTCGGACGTCACCCGGGTCCTGTCGGACCAGCACGTGAACATCCTCTCGGCGGCCGTCCAGACCTCCCGCGACCGCGTCGCCACCTCCCGGTTCACCTTCGAGATGGGCGACCCCAAGCACCTGGGCCACGTCCTGAAGGCGGTACGGAGCGTCGAGGGCGTCTACGACGTCTACCGCGTCACCTCCGCCCGCCGGCCGTAGCACCGGCCGTCCGGCCGCACGAACGAGGGCCCCGGTACGCACGTACCGGGGCCCTCGTTCGTGCAACGGGCGAGCCCGGCCGACGCCAACCGACGTCAGCCGATCTCGGCCGATCTCAGCAGCTTCAGCCGCCGAACTCCTCCAGGCCCTTCAGCGCCTGGTCCAGCAGGGCCTGGCGGCCCTCCAGCTCACGGGCGAGCTTGTCGGCCTTCGCATTGTTGCCCGCGGCACGAGCCGCGTCGATCTGCTCGCGCAGCTTGTCCACGGCCGCCTGGAGCTGGCCCGTCAGACCGGCCGCACGGGCCCGCGCCTCCGGGTTCGTCCGACGCCACTCGCCCTCCTCGGCCTCCTGGATCGCCCGCTCCACCGCGTGCATGCGACCCTCGACCTTCGGACGGGCGTCCCGCGGCACGTGGCCGATGGCCTCCCAGCGCTCGTTGAGGGAACGGAACGCGGCACGGGCCGCCTTCAGATCCGTCACCGGGACGAGCTTCTCGGCCTCGTCGGCCAGCTCTTCCTTCAGCTTCAGGTTCTCGATCTGTTCGGCGTCACGCTCCGCGAACACCTCGCCGCGCGCCGCGAAGAACACGTCCTGGGCACCGCGGAAGCGGTCCCACAGGTCGTCCTCGGCCTCGCGCTGCGCCCGGCCCGCGGCCTTCCAGTCCGCCATCAACTCGCGGTAACGGGCGGCCGTGGGACCCCAGTCGGTCGACTTCGACAGCGACTCGGCCTCCGCGACCAGCCTCTCCTTGAGCTTGCGGGCGTCCTCGCGCTGCGCGTCCAGCGAGGCGAAGTGCGCCTTGCGGCGCTTGGAGAAGGCGGAGCGGGCATGCGAGAAGCGGTGCCACAACTCGTCGTCCGACTTGCGGTCGAGACGAGGCAGCCCCTTCCAGGTGTCCACCAGGGCACGCAGCCGCTCGCCCGCGCTGCGCCACTGGTCGCTCTGCGCCAGCTCCTCGGCCTCGGCCACCAGCGCGTCCTTGGCCGCACGGGCCTCGTCGGTCTGCTTGGCCTTCTGGACCTTGCGCTCCTCGCGCCGCGACTCCACGGTCGCGACCAGCTTGTCCAGCCGGACGCGCAGGGCGTCGAGGTCACCGACGGCGTGGTGCTCCTCCACCTGCGTGCGCAGGTGGTCGATCGCGGTCTGCGCGTCCTTGGCGGACAGATCGGTGGTCCGCACCCGCCGTTCGAGGAGGCCGATCTCGACCACCAGGCCCTCGTACTTGCGCTCGAAGTAGGCCAGGGCCTCCTCAGGGGTGCCCGCCTGCCACGAGCCGACGACCTTCTCGCCCTCGGCAGTACGCACGTACACGGTGCCCGTCTCGTCGACGCGGCCCCACGGGTCGCTGCTCACAGCGCCTCCTCCACCTGATGCCTGCGAGGGGTTCACCCCCTGGGCATCGTCCACAGTTTCCTGGGGCGGGCAGCGCCCGCCCTGCACAACGCCAACATAGGCGACCGCCGGGCCAGCTGTCCGCATCCCGCACGACGGAATATCGCCGTACGGGCGGTCGCCGGCCGGGCCCGCGGTCGCCGGACCCGTCAGTTCTGGCTGACGGCGCCCTTCTCGATGGTCACGGGGGTCTTCGGGGCCCCGTCCTGCGCGCCGTCGGCCGTGCCGGCCTTGGCCACCGCCTCAAGCGCCTTCAGGCCCGCCGCGTCGATCTTGCCGAACGGCGTGTACGACGGAGCCAGCGGGCTGTCCTTGTAGACCAGGAAGAACTGGCTGCCGCCGCTGTGCGGCTGGCCGGTATTGGCCATCGCCACCGTGCCCGCCGGGTAGATCACCTGACCCTGCTCGTTCGGCTTGCCCAGCGAGTCGAGGTTCTCGTCCGCGATGGTGTAGCCGGGGCCGCCCATGCCCGTGCCCTCGGGGTCACCGCACTGGAGCACGAAGATCCCGGAGGTGGTCAGGCGGTGGCACTTGGTGTTGTTGAAGAAGCCCTTGTCCGCGAGCGACTTGAACGAGTTGACGGTCTCCGGCGTCTTCGCCGCGTCCATCTCGAACTTGATCTCACCCGCGCTGGTCTTCAGGTCGAAGGTGTACTTCGCGTTCTTGTCGATCGCCATCGCCGGCGCAGGGGACTGCTTCGGCGTGGGCGAGGCCGACGGGTTCGCCGACGGGTCGGCCGCCTGGTCCTTCTTGTCCTTGTCGAAGACCCCGCCCACGACCAGGCCGACCAGCGTCGCGACCACCACGGCCACCGCCGCGCCGATCACCGCCGCTCGCTGCCGTGACTTGCGCTGGGCCTCGGCCCGGCGCTTCTGCTGGCGCTCGTACTTCTCCCTGGCGAGCTGTCGCCGCCGCTGATCGCTCGTGACCACCGGGTCGTCTCCTTGTACGTATCTGGCACCGCTGTCCGGGCTCGGATAGGCCGTACCGTATATGGGTTCGCTGTGTAACGAGCGGCGCCGGTAGGCTCTGAGCAGCAGCATTCCTATCCACGGCCGCTGCCGAAACTCCCACTGGACGACGATTGAGGACGAACGTGCTGATTGCCGGGTTCCCCGCAGGGGCCTGGGGGACCAACTGTTACGTGGTCGCCCCCGCCGCCGGTGAGGAGTGCGTCATCATCGACCCGGGCCACCAGGCCACCCGGGGTGTCGAGGAGACGCTGAAGAAGCATCGGCTCAAGCCCGTCGCGGTCGTCCTCACCCACGGCCACATCGACCATGTCGCCTCGGTGGTCCCGGTGTGCGGAGCGCACGACGTACCGGCCTGGATCCACCCCGAGGACCGCTACATGATGAGCGACCCCGAGAAGGCGCTCGGCCGCTCCATCGGGATGCCGCTCATGGGCGAGATCGCCGTGGGCGAGCCGGACGACGTCCGCGAGCTGACGGACGGCGCCGCGCTGAAGCTGGCCGGTCTGGACTTCACGGTGGCCCATGCGCCCGGCCATACCAAGGGGTCGGTGACCTTCAGGATGCCCGAGCTGGCTGACGTCCCGTCGGTCTTCTTCTCGGGCGACCTGCTCTTCGCCGGCTCCATCGGACGCACCGACCTGCCCGGCGGCTCCCACGCCGAGATCCTCGAATCGCTGGCCCGCGTGTGCCTGCCGCTCGACGACTCGACCGTGGTGCTGTCCGGACACGGCGGACAGACCACCATCGGCCGTGAGCGCGCGACGAACCCGTACCTGCGGGAGGTCGCCGCCGGCCTCGGAGCGACACCCAGTGATGCCGCGCCCGCTCCACGACGAGGAATGTGACGAGAGTTTCGTGAGTACCTTCAAGGCCCCCAAGGGCACGTACGACCTGATCCCGCCGTACTCGGCGAAGTACCTGGCCGTCCGGGACGCCATCTCCGGCCCCCTCCGGCTGTCCGGCTACGGGTACGTCGAGACCCCCGGCTTCGAGGACGTGGACCTGTTCGCCCGCGGTGTCGGTGAGTCCACCGACATCGTGACCAAGGAGATGTACACCCTCACCACGAAGGGCGGCGCCAATCTGGCGCTGCGTCCCGAGGGGACCGCCTCCGTGCTGCGCGCGGCGCTGGAGGCGAACCTGCACAAGGCCGGCGGCCTGCCGGTGAAGCTCTGGTACTCGGGCTCGTACTACCGCTACGAGCGCCCGCAGAAGGGCCGCTACCGCCACTTCTCGCAGGTGGGCGCGGAGGCGATCGGCGCCGAGGACCCGGCGCTGGACGCCGAGCTGATCATCCTGGCAGACCAGGCGTACCGCGCGCTGGGCCTGCGCAACTTCCGCATCCTGCTGAACTCGCTGGGCGACAAGGAGTGCCGCCCGGTGTACCGGGAGGCGCTGCAGTCCTTCCTGCGCGGGCTGGACCTGGACGCGGAGACCGTGCGCCGCGCCGAGATCAACCCGCTGCGCGTGCTCGACGACAAGCGGGCGGACGTCCAGAAGCAGCTGGTCGGTGCGCCGATGCTGCGCGACTACCTGTGCGACGCGTGCAAGGCGTACCACGAGGAGGTGCGGACGCTGATCACGGCGGCCGGAGTCGCCTTCGAGGACGACGAGAAGCTGGTGCGCGGGCTGGACTACTACACGCGGACCACGTTCGAGTTCGTGCACGACGGCCTTGGGTCGCAGTCGGCGGTCGGCGGCGGCGGTCGCTACGACGGCCTGTCCGAGATGATCGGCGGTCCGGCGCTGCCGTCGGTGGGCTGGGCGCTGGGCGTGGACCGTACGGTGCTGGCGCTCGAAGCGGAGGGCGTCGAACTGGACATCCCGCCGGCGACGTCGGTGTTCGCGGTGGCGCTGGGCGAGGCGAAGCCGGTCCTGTTCGGCCTCGTGACCGAGCTGCGGCGGGCGGGTGTCGCCGCCGACATCTCGTACGGGGGCAAGGGCCTCAAGGGTGCGATGAAGGACGCCAACCGGTCGGGCGCGCGGTTCGCGATCGTCGCGGGCGACCGTGACCTCGCCGAGGGCGTGGTCCAGCTGAAGGACATGGAGTCCGGGGAGCAGTCCCCGGTCGCCGTGACGGACGTGGTCGAGGTCCTGCGGACCAAGCTGGCCTGAGGGCCACGACCGCCGAGCCTCGGGCGGGGCCGGGAGCCGTTCCGCTGCGCGGAACCCTCCCGGCCCCGCCCTTTCGTCGTACCCCCGGTCCGGGGCGTCGCCATCGGACCGGGGGAAGGCGGCGCCCGTCACAGCAGGCCGTGGCGCATCGCCGTGGTCACCGCCGCAGTGCGGTCCGTGACCTCCAGTTTTCCGAAGACGCGGAGCAGATGGGTCTTGACCGTGGATTCCGCCACGAACAGGCGACGGCCGATCTCGGCATTCGTCGCCCCCTCCGCGACCAGGCGGAGCACCGCCACCTCCCGGTCCGACAGCCTCGGCCGCTCCGGCCGGGTGCGGAGCTGGTCGACCAGGCGGCTCGCCACCGTCGGGGCGAGCACCGTCTCGCCCCGCACCGCCGCCCGTACCGCGGCCGCGAGCTCCGCCCGCGCCATGTCCTTCAGCAGGTAGCCCGCCGCCCCCGCCTCCACCGCGCGCAGGATGTCCCGGTCGTTCTCGTACGTCGTCAGGACCACCACCTTCACCGGCAGCCCGGCCGCGCCGATGCGGGCGATGGACTCTACGCCGTCGCCGCCCGGCATCCGCAGGTCCATCAGGATCAGGTCCAGGTCGGGCAGCAGCTGCGCGGCCAGCGCCTCCGCCTGCGGGCCGTTCGCGGCCTCCGCGACGACCTCCAAGTCCGGCTCGGCGCTGAGCATGCCGCGCAGGCCCTCGCGTACCACCGGGTGGTCGTCGGCCAACAGGATGCGGATCATGTCGTACGGCTCCTCAGCAGGTCGGGAGGGTGACGGTGACGGTGGTGCCGGACCCCGCGGAGCTGTCGACCGTGGCCGTGCCGCCGACCTCCCCCGCACGGGCGCGGAGCCCCCGCAGGCCGTAGCCCGGGGTGGGGGCCGCCGGATCGAAGCCGCGCCCGGTGTCCCGGACCGTGACGGTCAGTTCCTCGTCGCCGTAGGCCAGGGACAGCGTGCAGCGGGCGTCCGGGCCGGCGTGCTTCGAGGCGTTCGACAGGGATTCCTGACAGGAGCGCAGGGCCACCACCTCCAGGGCCGCGGCCAGCGGGCGGACCTCCCCGGTCACCGTCACGGCCGCCGGCGGGTCGTGCCGGGCCGCGAGGCGGCGCACCGCGTCCGGCAGGGAGCCGACGTCCAGGTCGGTGGGGGCGCCGCCGGAGATCAGGGCCCGAGCTTCGGCCAGGTTCTGCCGGGCGGTGGCGGCCATCAGGTCCAGGTGGCGGTGGGCCTGCCCCGGATCCGTGTCCAGCTCCGACTGGACGGCCTGGACCAGCATCAGCAGGCTCGTGAAGCCCTGGGCGAGGGTGTCGTGGATCTCGCGGGACATGCGTTCCCTTTCGGCGTGCGCGCCGTGCGCGGCGGAGAGCCGGGCCACCTCCTCCCGGCTGGCGTCGAGTTCTGTGATCAGTGAGGCCCGCTCCTGGCTCTGCTCGATGATCCGGATGATCCAGGCACCGAAGAAGGCGGAGAAGGCGAAGCTGACGACCGCGCCGGCCGCGTCGATGAAGACGACGTGGGCCGCCGGACGCCACAGCAGCGTCCACCCGGCCACCGGCAGCACGGACACCACTCCCATCGCCCCGATCGCCCGGCGCACCGGCAGCAGCATGAAGCAGTGCGGGGCCAGCGCGAAAGTGATCAGCCGGGTCTCGCCGACCAGGCAGGCGGCGGGCAGGAACAGGGCCAGCGCCACGCCCAAGTAGCGCAGGGACAGGGCCGGTTCGGCGCCGGACTCGCGCAGCAGCAGGGGCCGACCGGCCCACGCGTACCACGGCACCATCAGTGCGAGCAGGGCGAAGGCGGGGAACCGGTACGACAGCGACGGGAAGTCCGCGCCCAGCACGAAGGCGACGGTCGCGACCCACACGACGCCGAAGTAGACGTCCCACGGCCCGAACGCGCGGTCCCAGACGTGGGCCTCGCGCGCTCCGGCCGGTCCGGTGAAGCCGCTCAGCCGTCCCGGCGGTTCTTCCACGTGAAGGTCAGCAGACACAGGACCAATCCTCCGACGACCCAGGCCCCCAGGACCAGGGCGACCTTTCCGTACTCCCAACTGCCCGTCTGTTCCAGGACGGCCGCGGACTCCGGCAGGAACACCCCGCGCAGGCCCTGGCACATCCACTTGAGGGGGAAGAGCGCGCCGATGTTCAGCAGCCAGTTGGGAATCGCGTTGACCGGGATGAAGACGCCGGAGACGAACTGCAGGATCAGGAAGGGCAGGACGACCACCGAGCTGGCGCTCTTGCCCGACTTGGGCAGGCTGCTGACGGCGATGCCGAGCAGGGCGCAGCCGGTCAGGCCGAGGACGAAGATCCAGCCGAAGGTGAGCCACTTGGCGGCGGAGGTCGGCAGGTCGAGGCCGAAGAGGGTGGAGCCGACGAGCAGCAGGATCGCGGTCTCGGCGAGTCCGGTGGCGAGCACCATCCAGACCTTGCCGAGGAAGTACGCGGCCGGCGGCATCGGGGTCCCGCGCAGCCGGCGCAGCACCTTCTCGTCCCGTTCGACGGCGATCGATATGCCGAGCGACTGGAAGCTGGTGGACATGATGCCCGCGGCGATCATGCCGGCGGCGTAGAGCTGGGAGGCGGTGATCCCCGTGTTCTCCACGCTGTCGCGGAAGATCGAGGCGAACAGGGCGAGGAAGACGACCGGGAACGCGAAGGTGAAGACCATCGAGTCGCGCTGGCGGACGAACTGCTTGATCTCCAGGGCCCCGCGGCTCAGGCCCAGCGCCCAGGCTCCGGGCAGTGCCTTCGCGGTCGCGGCGGGCCCACCGGTCGTGGTGGTGGCGGCGGTCGTGCTCATCGTGCGTCCTGCGAGTCCTGCGGCGTGGCCATGGGTGCGAGCTGGCCCGTGAGGCGCAGGTACACGTCCTCCAGGGTGGGCCGGCCGATCTTCAGCCCCGGGATCTCTCCCTCGAAGCGGGACATGAGCCGGGCGACCGTACGGGTGGGGGTGTCGGTGGCGATGCTCCGCGGGGTGCCGTCAGCCTCCGTCCATTCGACGGTGGCGCCGGTGCCGAAGCGGGAGCGCAGCTCGGCCGGCTCGCCTTCGGCGACGAGCTTGCCGCTCGAAATGACCGCGAGGCGGTCGGCGAGGGCTTCGGCCTCCTCCAGGTAGTGCGTGGTGAGCACGATGGTGGTGCCCTCGGCGGAGAGCAGCCGGATCAGGTCCCAGAACCGGCGGCGGGCCGCCGGGTCGAAGCCGGTGGTCGGCTCGTCGAGGAGCAGCAGTTCGGGATCCCCGATGATGCCGAGCGCCACGTCGAGGCGGCGTCGCTGGCCGCCCGAGAGGCCCTTCACGCGCTGGTCGCGCTTCTGCTCCAGGCCGACCAGGGCGATGACCCCGGCGGGGTCACGCGGGGCCGGGTAGTAGCGGGCGAAGTGCTCGACCGTCTCCCGTACCGTCAGTTCGGCGGGCGCGGACTCGTCCTGCCAGACGATCCCGACGCGCGAGCGCCAGGCCCGGCCCGCCGAGGCCGGGTCCGCGCCGAGCACGCTGACCTCGCCGCCGTCCCGTTCGCGGTGGCCCTGGAGGATCTCCACCGTGGTGCTCTTGCCGGCGCCGTTGGGACCGAGAAGTCCGAAGACCTCGCCCTGCCGGATCGTCAGGTCCAGACCGTCCACCGCGGTGACTTCGCCGTACTGCTTGCGAAGCCCCCGTACTTCCACCGCGTTCTGTGTCATGTTCCGAATGGTGCGGCCCCAAGGGCTCCGCCGGTCCCCCCGTGCGTACGTCCTTATGTCCATCGAACGGTGGACACCGGGCTCCGTACGGCACAATGGCCGGTGCTTGTTGACCTTGCAGATGTGGAGCGGGCGGTATGACGATACGAGGTACGGACGCAGACGCCGCCCCGCGGACGGTCGGTGCCAGCCGGGCACTGGCCCTGCTGCTGGTGATCACGGGCGCCGCGGGACTGCTCGCGGCCTGGGTGATCACGATCGACAAGTTCAAACTGCTGGAGGACCCGAACTTCACGCCGGGTTGCAGCCTGAACCCGATCGTCTCGTGCGGCAACATCATGAAGAGCGAGCAGGCGTCGGTCTTCGGCTTCCCGAACCCGATGCTGGGACTCGTCGGGTACGGCATCGTGATCTGCGTGGGCATGAGCGTGCTGGCCGGGGCTCGCTTCCGCCCCTGGTACTGGCTCACCTTCAACGCGGGCACCTTGTTCGGGGTCGTCTTCTGCACCTGGCTGATGTACCAGTCGCTGTACAACATCAACTCGCTGTGCCTGTGGTGCAGCCTGGCCTGGGTCGCCACGATCTTCATGTTCTGGTACGTCACCGCGCACAACGTGACCGAGGGCCTGCTGCCCGCCCCGGGCTGGCTGCGGGGCTTCCTCGACGAGTTCACCTGGGTGCTGCCGGTACTGCACGTCGGGATCATCGGCATGCTGATCCTGACCCGCTGGTGGGACTTCTGGACGTCCTGAGCCGGCAGTCGGTGCCCGAGCTCGTCACCGGTGTCGGTGGGCTCGCTTAGGCTTCCCGTGTGGAACCAGACCTGTTCACCGCTGCTGCCGAAGACCGCAGGGAGAAGGACCCGGCGAGTTCCCCGCTCGCCGTCCGGATGCGCCCGCGCACCCTGGACGAGGTCGTCGGCCAGCAGCACCTGCTGAAACCCGGATCGCCGCTGCGGCGGCTGGTCGGGGACGGAGCAGGGGGGCCGGCCGGCGCCTCGTCGGTGATCCTGTGGGGCCCGCCGGGCATCGGCAAGACCACCCTGGCGTACGTGGTGAGCCAGGCGACGCAGAAGCGGTTCGTGGAACTGTCGGCCATCACGGCGGGCGTCAAAGAGGTACGGGCCGTCATCGAGGGCGCCAAGCGGGCGGCCGGCGGGTACGGCAAGGAGACCGTCCTCTTCCTCGACGAGATCCACCGCTTCAGCAAGGCCCAACAGGACTCGCTGCTCCCGGCCGTGGAGAACCGCTGGGTGACCCTGATCGCGGCGACCACGGAGAACCCGTACTTCGCGATCATCTCCCCCCTGCTGTCGCGGTCGCTGCTGCTGACGCTGGAGCCGCTGACGGACGAGGACCTGAGCGCGCTGATGCGGCGGGCGCTGACGGAGGAGCGGGGGCTGGGCGGTGCCGTCTCCCTCCCGGCGGACGCGGAGGCGCACCTGCTGCGGATCGCCGGTGGCGACGCACGGCGGGCGCTGACGGCGTTGGAGGCCGGAGCCGGTTCGGCGATCGCCAAGGGGGAGTCCGAGATCAGCCTCCGGACGGTGGAGGAGGCCGTCGACCGGGCGGCAGTGACCTACGACCGGGACGGCGACCAGCACTACGACGTCGCGAGCGCGCTGATCAAGTCGATCCGGGGCTCGGACGTGGACGCCGCGCTGCACTACCTGGCGCGGATGATCGAGGCGGGTGAGGACCCGCGGTTCATCGCACGGCGTCTGATGATCTCGGCGAGCGAGGACATCGGGCTGGCGGACCCGACGGCCCTGCCGCTCGCGGTGGCCGCGGCGCAGGCGGTGGCGATGATCGGCTTCCCCGAGGCGGCGCTGACGCTGTCGCACGCGACGATCGCGCTGGCGCTGGCCCCGAAGTCGAACACGGCGACGACGGCGATCGGCGCGGCGCTGGCGGACGTCCGGGCGGGCCTGGCGGGCCCGGTGCCCACGCACCTGCGCGACGGCCACTACAAGGGGGCGGCGAAGCTGGGGCACGCGGTCGGGTACGTGTACCCGCACGACGTGCCGGGCGCGATCGCCGCGCAGCAGTACGCCCCCGATGCGGTGCACGGCAAGCGGTACTACGAGCCGACCCGGTACGGCGCCGAGGCGCGGTACGCGGACGTGGTGGACAAGGTCCGCGAGAGGCTCCGCGGCGCCTGACCCCGCGCGTTCGGGGCGCGGGTACGGTCGGGCCCGGTGCTGTGACCGGAAGCGTTCACCGGCAAACCCTTGCGGTCACAGCACTAGCCGCCCGCCGTCGCGAACAGCGCGTGCATCGCCCCGCGCAGGTCGCGGACGTCGCGCACCGGCGAGGGGAAGTCGAAGCGGGCGTCGAAGCAGGACCCGTCGCCCGTGAAGCGGACCCGCAGGCCCAGCCGGTCCAGCGCCAGCGGGACGGCCGTCAGGCCCGCCCCCTCCCGCGGGTCGAGCAGCGCGCCCAGGTCCGCGATCCGGTCCCGGTGGGCGGCGGCCAGGTGCTGGAGGAGCTCCGTCTCGTGGGCGACCAGCGGGTCCGGTTCCGTCGCGGACAGGGCGTCCGGGTCCACGTGCGCCGTGCCCCACAGATCGTCCACCGCTATCTCGCCGACCTCCAGGCGGAGCATCACGAAGTACGGACGGCCGTGCAGCCCGAGCAGCTCGCCCACAGGGTGGCGCTCCGCCAGCAGTGCGGCGCAGGCCGCGCGGTCCCCCCGGGGCACCTGCGTCAGCCACCCGGCCAGCCACGCGCGGCCTCGGATACGATGGGGAACGGACACCGGCGCCACGTCCGTGATCTCGATCACGGCGGTGAGGTCGTCGTCCTGGGCGTGAGCGGCTGCTCTGGCAACCGCGGATTCCCCTGGTACCAGGAGAATCACGTCCCCGTCCGGGGTGACGGTCCGCGCGACCGGCATCCCTGTCCCACACTCTCCCTGGTCAAGGGACCACAGCTGGTCACGAGCACCTGGCAGCGTGAGGGATACTGAGGCGTTGGACTCTACGAGGGTTCGTACGCGTTCGGCTCCGGTGAGCTGCCGAACGCCTTCCCTGGGACGCGGCTGACCTTGCTTATCGTCGTCGAAAGCGGATTCCGTTTCGTTGGAACCCGAACTGCGATGCGCACTGGGCAGGGGGATCCCATGCGGTCGAGACATTACGTCCTCCTCGCTAAGGTAAGCCTCACCTAACTTACATGGAGGTAGGTTCCACGTGAACCAGAAGCGACCCAAGGTCAAGAAGTCGCGTGCCCTCGGCATTGCGCTGACCCCGAAGGCCGTCAAGTACTTCGAGGCCCGCCCCTACCCGCCGGGCGAGCACGGCCGTGGCCGCAAGCAGAACTCGGACTACAAGGTTCGTCTGCTCGAGAAGCAGCGTCTGCGCGCTCAGTACGACATCTCTGAGCGTCAGATGGCCCGCGCGTACGACCGCGCCAAGAAGGCCGAAGGCAAGACGGGCGAGGCGCTGGTCGTCGAGCTCGAGCGTCGCCTCGACGCCCTGGTCCTGCGTTCGGGCATCGCCCGCACCATCTACCAGGCCCGCCAGATGGTCGTTCACGGCCACATCGAGGTCAACGGTGGCAAGGTCGACAAGCCGTCGTTCCGTGTCCGTCCGGACGACGTCATCACCGTGCGCGAGCGCAGCCGTGAGAAGGTTCCGTTCCAGGTTGCCCGCGAGGGTGGCTACGCAGGCGAGGGCGAGACCCCGCGCTACCTGCAGGTCAACCTGAAGGCCCTGGCCTTCCGCCTGGACCGTGACCCGAACCGCAAGGAAATCCCGGTCATCTGCGACGAGCAGCTCGTCGTCGAGTACTACGCCCGCTGATCCAGCGGTCGTAGCCTCACAGGCTGGTCAGCCCGTCGGTTCCCCCTGGGGGGAGCCGACGGGCTTCCTGCTTTCCGGCCGGCCCGGCCGCGCCGTGTTCCGGCCCCTGTCACACGGGACACGGAAGGCGGCGGTTCGGATGCGTGGCGTACGCGGCGGATCCGGCGGACCCGGAATTCCGGTACGGCGGTGGATCTCCGGCGCGATAGGGTCGGAGGACGACTTTTCTATGTAGTGATCAACAGGCAGAGAGCGGTGCAAACGTGTCCGGTGGAGAGGTGGCCGGGATCCTCGTGGCCGTCTTCTGGGCCATCCTGGTCTCCTTCCTCGCCGTGGTGCTGGTGAGGCTGGCCCAGGTGCTCAAGGCGGCCACTCGACTGGTGGCCGACGTGACCGACCAGGCCGTCCCGCTCCTGGCGGACGCCTCCACCACCGTCCGCTCCGCGCGCACCCAGCTCGACCGGGTCGACGCCATCGCGAGCGACGTCCAGGAAGTCACGTCGAACGCCTCCGCACTGTCCTCCACCGTTGCCTCCACCTTCGGCGGTCCGCTGGTCAAGGTCGCGGCCTTCGGCTACGGAGTCCGCAAGGCCCTGGGCAAAAACACGGAAGACGCACCGCGCAAGACGTCCCGACGTACCGTGATCGTTGGCCGTACGGTGCCGGCGGCCCGGCGCCGGAAGCAGAAGGGCTGAAACCTCCGATGTTCCGCCGAGCCTTCTGGTTCACCGCAGGCGCAGCCGCCGGCGTGTGGGCCACCACCAAGGTCAACCGCCAGCTCAAGAAGCTGACGCCGGAGAGCCTCGCCGCCCAGGCCGCCGACAAGGCCGTGGAGGCGGGTCACCGCCTCAAGGACTTCGCCCTCGACGTGAAGGCGGGAATGTCGCAGCGCGAGCACGAGCTGAACGACGCACTGGGGTTGCACCAGGACCCCGACCGGCCCGACAACGTCACCGCCCTCCCCGGGCCGCGGCGGCTGCGGGCCCTCCAGAACGACAAGACCACCCACGAGATCCGCTCGGCGGGTTCGTACAACCGGAATGAGGACCACTGATGGAGTCGGCTGAAATCCGCCGCCGCTGGCTGAGCTTCTTCGAGGAGCGCGGTCACGCCGTTGTCCCTTCGGCGTCGCTCATCGCGGACGACCCGACTCTGCTGCTGGTCAACGCGGGCATGGTCCCCTTCAAGCCGTACTTCCTCGGCGAGACCAAGCCCCCGGCCCCGCGGGCCACGAGCGTGCAGAAGTGCGTCCGTACGCCGGACATCGAAGAGGTCGGCAAGACCACCCGCCACGGCACGTTCTTCCAGATGTGCGGCAACTTCTCCTTCGGCGACTACTTCAAGGAAGGCGCCATCAAGTACGCCTGGGAGCTGCTCACCAGCTCCGTGGCGGACGGTGGCTACGGCCTGGAGCCGGAGAAGCTCTGGATCACCGTCTACCTCGACGACGACGAGGCGGAGACGATCTGGCGCGACGTCATCGGCGTCCCCGCCGAGCGCATCCAGCGCCTGGGCAAGAAGGACAACTTCTGGTCCATGGGCGTCCCGGGTCCCTGCGGCCCGTGCTCCGAGATCAACTACGACCGCGGCCCGGAATTCGGCGTCGAGGGCGGCCCGGCCGTCAACGACGAGCGCTACGTGGAGATCTGGAACCTGGTCTTCATGCAGTACGAGCGCGGCGCCGGCGAGGGCAAGGAAGACTTCCCGATCCTCGGTGACCTGCCGTCGAAGAACATCGACACCGGCCTCGGCCTCGAACGCCTCGCGATGATCCTGCAGGGCGTGCAGAACATGTACGAGACCGACACCCTGCGCGTGGTCATGGACAAGGCCACCGAGCTGACCGGCGTGCGGTACGGCGCCGCGCAAGACACGGACGTCTCGATGCGCGTGGTCGCCGACCACATCCGCACCTCCGTGATGCTCATCGGCGACGGCGTGACCCCCGGCAACGAGGGCCGCGGTTATGTGCTGCGCCGCATCATGCGCCGCGCCATCCGCAACATGCGCCTCATGGGTGCAACGGGTCCGGTCGTCCAGGACCTCGTCGACGTAGTGATCAACACGATGGGGCAGCAGTACCCGGAGCTGATCACCGACCGCAAGCGCATCGAGACCGTCGCGCTCGCCGAAGAGGCCGCCTTCCTCAAGGCCCTCAAGGGCGGCACCAACATCCTCGACACCGCCGTGACCGAGACCAAGGCCGCCGGCGGCACGGTCCTCTCCGGCGACCAGGCGTTCCTGCTCCACGACACCTGGGGCTTCCCGATCGACCTCACCCTGGAGATGGCCTCCGAGCAGGGCCTCTCCGTGGACGAGGCCGGCTTCCGGCGCCTGATGCAGGAGCAGCGCGACCGGGCCAAGGCCGACGCCAGGGCCAAGAAGACCGGCCACGCCGACGTCTCCTCGTACCGCGAGATCGCCGACAGCGCCGGTGCCACCGAGTTCACCGGCTACGCCACCACGCAGGGCGAGTCCACCATCGTCGGCCTCCTGGTCAACGGCGTCTCCGCGCCCGCGGCCTCCGAAGGCGACGAGGTCGAGGTCGTCCTCGACCGGACCCCCTTCTACGCCGAGGGCGGCGGCCAGCTCGCCGACCAGGGCCGCATCAAGCTCGACTCGGGCGCGATCATCCAGGTCCGCGACGTGCAGCAGCCGGTCCCGGGCGTCTCCGTCCACAAGGGCTCAGTCCAGGTCGGCGAGGTGACGGTGGGCGCCTCCGCGTACGCCGCCATCGACGTGCACCGTCGCCGGGCCATCGCCCGCGCCCACTCGGCCACGCACCTGACCCACCAGGCGCTGCGCGACGCCCTCGGCCCGACGGCCGCCCAGGCCGGTTCCGAGAACTCGCCCGGGCGCTTCCGCTTCGACTTCGGCTCCCCGAACGCCGTCCCCGGCACGGTCCTCACCGACGTCGAGCAGAAGATCAACGACGTGCTCTCCCGTGAACTCGAAGTCACGGCCGAGATCATGAGCATCGACGAGGCGAAGAAGCAGGGCGCCATCGCCGAGTTCGGCGAGAAGTACGGCGAGCGCGTGCGCGTCGTCACCATCGGCGACTTCTCCAAGGAGCTGTGCGGCGGTACGCACGTCGGCAACACCGCCCAGCTGGGTCTGGTGAAGCTGCTCGGCGAGTCCTCCATCGGCTCCGGCGTTCGCCGCGTCGAAGCCCTCGTCGGTGTGGACGCGTACAACTTCCTCGCCAAGGAGCACACGGTCGTCGCCCAGCTCCAGGAGCTGGTCAAGGGGCGTCCGGAGGAGCTGCCGGAGAAGATCGCCTCCATGCTCGGCAAGCTGAAGGACGCCGAGAAGGAGATCGAGAAGTTCCGCGCGGAGAAGGTCCTCCAGGCCGCCGCGGGGCTCGCCGAGAACGCCCAGGACATCCGCGGCGTCGCCCTCGTCGTGGGGACGGTGCCGGATGGCACCGGCGCCGACGACCTGCGCAAGCTGGTCCTCGACGTCCGCGGCCGCATCCAGGGCGACCGCCCGGTCGTCGTGGCCCTGTTCACCACGGCGGGCGGGCGCCCGCTGACCGTCATCGCCACCAACGAGGCCGCCCGCGAGCGCGGCCTCAAGGCCGGTGAACTGGTCCGCACCGCGGCCAAGACCCTCGGAGGCGGCGGAGGCGGCAAGCCGGACGTCGCCCAGGGCGGCGGCCAGAACCCGGCCGCCATCCCCGAGGCCATCGCCGCGGTCGAACGCCTCGTCGTCGAGACGGTCTGACCATGACGTTGCGCCGCGGTCGCCGTCTCGCCATCGACGTCGGGGACGCCCGGATCGGGGTCGCCTCGTGCGACCCCGACGGGGTGCTGGCCACACCGGTGGAAACCGTTCCGGGCCGGGACATCCCCTTCGCTCACCGTCGGCTGCGGCAGCTCGTCGAGGAGTACGACCCCCTGGAAGTCGTGGTCGGTCTGCCCCGCTCGCTCAGCGGGCGGGAGGGTCCGGCCGCGGCCAAGGTGCGGGCCTTCGCCACGGAACTCGCCAAGGGCATCAAGCCGGTGACGGTCCGGCTCGTGGACGAGCGGATGACCACGGTCACCGCCGCCCAGGGGCTGCGCGCCTCGGGAAGGAACGCCAAGAAGGGCCGCTCCGTGATCGACCAGGCGGCCGCGGTGGTGATCCTTCAGAACGCTCTTGAGACCGAACGGGTATCGGGTAATCCTCCCGGTGAGTGCGTCGAAGTGGTTGTCTGATCGCGATACGGTAACGTTCCGCGCGATGCGGCGGCATTCGAACAGTCGTCGCCCACCACTTCAGAGGCGGAACCGGGTGCCGCGGCGGACCTAGCCGTTGTACTCCGTCTCGCGGCTCTAGGGGATCGATGACTGAGTATGGCCGGGGCCGTGGCCCCGAACCGTGGCACCCGGAGGACCCCCTGTACGGGGACCCCGGGTGGACCGGGCACGAGGCCCAGCAGGCTCAGACGCCCTATGCCGGTGGCCCGCAGCAGCAGTACCCACAGGAGCCGCAGTACCCGCAGCAGCAGGAGCCGCAGTACCCGCAGCAGTACGTGCAGCAGGGGCAGTACCCGGAGCAGCACCCGGGCTACGCCCAGCAGCCGCAACAGGGCTACGCCCCGCAACAGGCTCAGCAGGGCTATGCCCCGCAACAGCCTCAGCAACAGCTTCCCCAGCAGCAGCAGCCGCAGCAGCCGACGTACGCCGGCCAGGCCTGGGACACCGGCCAGGGCCAGTACGTCGGCGTCCCGCAGGCCGACCCGTACGTCGGCGCGGATCCGTACGCCCAGCAGCCCGTCGGCGGCTACCCGGGCGAGACCCCTGATCTCTACGGCACCGAAGAGGCCTATCCGCCTCCGGAGCCCCCGGGCCGGCGCCAGCCGCAGCTCCCCGAGCAGCAGGACGAGGAGTCCGACTCCTTCTTCGCCGCCGGCGGTGACGGCGAGGACGGTGACGGCGAGGACAGCGACGAGGGTGACGGCGGGCGCCGCGGGGGCCGCTCCAAGGGCGGCAAGCCCAAGAAGCGCAGCGGTGCGGCCTGCCTGATCGCCTCCCTCGTCATCGTCGGCGTGCTCGGCGGTGGCGGCTACTACGGCTTTACGTACCTCAAGGCGAGGTTCGGCGCCACCGAGGACTTCGTGGGCGAGGGCACGGGCGAGGTCGTCGACGTGGAGATCCCCAAGGGCGCGGGCCTGGGACAGATGGGCCGGATCCTCAAGGAGGCCGGAGTGGTCGCCAGCGCCCAGGCCTTCGTCGACGCCGCGAACGCCAATCCCAAGGGCAAGTCCATTCAGCCGGGCATCTACCCGATGCAGAAGAAGATGTCGGGTGCGGCGGCCGTCGCGCTGATGATCGACCCCACCAAGCTGAACGTCATCACCGTCACCGAGGGCATGCGCAACGCCAGGGTGTACGAAGCGATCGACAAGAAGCTGGGCAAGCCCGAGGGCACCACCCGGGACATTGCCCAGCGCGATGCCAAGAACCTCGGACTTCCGGCCTGGGCCGGCAACAACCCGAAGATCATGGACCCGCTCGAAGGCTTCCTGTACCCGGCGCGCTACGACCTCAGCAAGGACAGCACGCCCGAGTCGCTGCTCAAGCAGATGGTCACGAACGCGACCGCCAAGTACTCGGAGCTGGGCATCGAGGGCAAGGCCAAGGAGCTGGGCCTGGAGAACCCGCTCCAGGTGGTCACGGTCGCCAGCCTCGTCAACGCCGAGGGCAAGAACCACGACGACTTCCGGAAGATGTCCGAGGTGGTCTACAACCGCCTGAAGAAGACCAACGACGTCACCAACCAGAAGCTCGAATTCGACTCGACGTACAACTACATCAAGGGCAGGAGCGACCTCAATTTCTCCATCAAGGAGGCGAGGGCGCTCGACCACCCGTACAACACGCACTTCGTCAAGGGCCTGCCCCCCGGCCCGATCGGGAACCCCGGAGCGGACGCGCTGAACGCTACGCTCAACCCCGATCACGGCGGCTGGATGTTCTTCGTGTCGGTCGACGGCGACAAGACGACCTTCACCCAGACCTACGAGGAGCACATGAAGCTCGTCGCCGAGTTCCAGGCACGGCAGAAGCAGAAGAACGGCGGGTAGCAGGACATGTCACGGATACGGGCCGCGGTGCTGGGGTCGCCCATCGAGCATTCCCTCTCCCCGGTGCTGCACCGCGCCGCGTACCGGGAGCTCGGCCTCGACGACTGGTCGTACGACCGTTTCGAGATAGACGAGGCCGCGCTCCCGCGGTTCGTGGCCGGACTCGGCCCCGAGTGGGCCGGGCTGTCCCTGACCATGCCGCTGAAGCGGGCGATCATCCCGTTGCTCGACGGCATCAGTGACACCGCCGCCTCGGTGGAGGCGGTCAACACGGTCGTCCTGACGGAGGACGGCCGGCGCCTCGGTGACAACACCGACATCCCCGGGATCGTCGCCGCGTTCCACGAGCGCGGCGTAGAGCAGGTGGAGAAGGCCGCCATCCTCGGCGCCGGCGCCACCGCCTCCTCGGCGCTGGCCGCACTCGCGCGGATCTGCTCCGGCGAGGTCACCGTGTACGTGCGCTCCCGGGCCCGGGCCGACGAGATGCGGCAGTGGGGCGAGCGCCTCGGCGTCGCCGTCCGCGCGGCCGACTGGTCCGACGCCGCCGCGGCGCTGACCGCGCCGCTGGTGATCGCCACCACCCCGGCGGGCGCCACGGACTGGCTGGCACCCGCCGTACCGGCCGCCGGTGCCGGGACCCTGTTCGACGTCCTGTACGACCCGTGGCCGACCGCTCTCGCCGCGGCCTGGTCGGAGCGCGGAGGTCAGCTCCTCGGAGGCTTGGACCTCCTCGTCCACCAAGCGGTGCTCCAGGTCCAACAGATGACCGGGCGCCCCACCGCACCACTGGCCGCCATGCGGGCCGCGGGCGAGGCCGCGCTGCGCGCTCGCCACTGAACCGCCGGCACACCTGATGCACTCCATGCGCTGATCTTGCTCGCGGACGGTCGGACCAGCAGGGTGAGTACGGGGTGCACGGCCGTCCGACAGCTGGACCGGATCGCCGTGCACCGGCCCGGACGTGGGAGGATCGGGTGTGGCGGGTCCGGGCCGCTTCCCCAGCTGTCGCTGGGTGGAGGTGCCCCCGGCCGGAGGCTGGGGGAGCGCCCCCAGGGCCGCGCCGCCGCAGTACCAGGCGCGAGCATGAGGAGCATCGTTGAGCAGGTTGCGTTGGCTGACCGCCGGGGAGTCGCACGGTCCGGCGTTGGTGGCGACGCTGGAGGGGCTTCCCGCCGGCGTTCCGGTCACCACGGAGTTGGTGGCCGATCATCTGGCGCGGCGTCGGCTCGGGTACGGGCGTGGTGCGCGGATGAAGTTCGAGCAGGACGAGGTGACGTTCCTGGGCGGGGTCCGGCACGGGTTGTCTTTGGGCTCGCCCATCGCGGTGATGGTGGGGAACACGGAGTGGCCGAAGTGGGAGAAGGTGATGTCGGCCGACCCCGTGGATCCGTCCGAGTTGAAGGAGACGGGTCGTAATGCGCCGTTGACGCGTCCGCGGCCGGGCCATGCGGATCTGGCGGGGATGCAGAAGTACGGGTTCGACGAGGCGCGGCCGATCTTGGAGCGTGCGAGTGCGCGGGAGACCGCGGCGCGGGTGGCGTTGGGTGCGATCGCGCGGTCGTTCGTGAAGGAGACGGCGGGGATCGAGATCGTCTCGCACGTGGTGGAGTTGGCTTCGGCGAGGGCCCCGTACGGTGTGTACCCGACGCCGGAGGACGTGGCGGCGCTGGATGCGGACCCGGTGCGGTGTTTGGACGCGGATGCGTCGGCAGCGATGGTCGCGGAGATCGATCAGGCGCACAAGGACGGCGACACCCTGGGTGGGGTGGTGGAGGTCCTGGCGTACGGGGTGCCGGTGGGTCTCGGGTCGCACGTGCACTGGGACCGACGGCTGGACGCGCGGTTGGCGGCTGCGTTGATGGGCATCCAGGCGATCAAGGGTGTGGAGGTCGGTGACGGTTTCGACCTGGCGCGGGTGCCGGGTTCGAAGGCGCACGACGAGATCGTGGCGACGGCCGAGGGCATCCGGCGTACTTCGGGTCGTTCCGGTGGTACGGAGGGTGGTCTGTCCACGGGTGAATTGCTGCGGGTGCGGGCGGCGATGAAGCCGATCGCGACGGTTCCCAAGGCGTTGGCGACGGTCGACGTGGCCACCGGTGAGGCCGCTGCCGCGCATCATCAGCGGTCCGATGTGTGTGCGGTTCCGGCGGCGGGCATCGTGGCCGAGGCGATGGTCGCGCTGGTCCTCGCGGACGCGGTCGTGGAGAAGTTCGGTGGGGACTCGGTGCCCGAGACCCGCCGCAACGTCCGCTCGTACCTCGACAACCTGCAGATCCGGTGACGGGCGGACCGCTGGTCGTCCTCGTCGGCCCCATGGGGTCCGGCAAGTCCACGGTGGGCGGGCTGCTCGCCGAGCGGCTCGGCGTCCCCTACCGGGACACCGACGCCGATATCGTCGCGGCCCAGGGCCGCGAGATCTCGGACATCTTCGTCGACGAGGGCGAACCGTACTTCCGTGAACTGGAACGGCAGGCGGTCGCCGCCGCCGTCGCCGAGCACACCGGCGTCCTCGCCCTCGGCGGCGGCGCCGTCCTCGACGCGGGCACCCGGGAACTGCTGGCTGGCCTGCCCGTCGCCTACCTGTCGATGGACGTCGAGGAAGCCGTCCGACGCGTCGGCCTGGGCGCCGCGCGCCCGCTGCTCGCCGTCAACCCGCGCCGCCAGTGGCGCGAGCTGATGGAGGCCCGCCGCCCCCTGTACACCGAAGTCGCGCGCGTCGTGGTGGCCACCGACGACCGCACCCCCACAGAGGTCGCCCAGGCGGTCCTCGATGCTCTGGAGTTGAAGGACGTATGACAGACCAGGTGACGCGCATCCACGTCGGTGGCAGCAGCGGCCACGATCCGTACGACGTGCTGGTCGGGCGGCAGCTGCTCGGCGAGCTGGGCAACCTGATCGGTACGAAGGCCCAGAGGGTCGCCGTGATCCACCCCGAGGCGCTGGCCTCGACCGGTGAGGCGCTGCGAGACGACCTGGCCGAGCAGGGCTACGAGGCCGTCGCCATCCAGGTGCCGAACGCCGAAGAGGCCAAGACGGTCGAGGTCGCCGCGTACTGCTGGAAGGCCCTCGGCCAGTCCGGCTTCACCCGCACCGACGTGATCGTCGGCGTCGGGGGCGGTGCCACCACGGACCTGGCGGGCTTCGTCGCGGCCTCCTGGCTGCGCGGGGTGCGCTGGATCGCCGTACCGACCACCGTACTGGCGATGGTGGACGCGGCCGTCGGCGGTAAGACCGGCATCAACACCGCCGAGGGCAAGAACCTGGTGGGCGCCTTCCACCCGCCCGCCGGCGTGCTGTGCGACCTGGCGGCACTGGACTCGCTGCCGGTCAACGACTACGTCAGCGGCCTCGCCGAGATCATCAAGGCCGGCTTCATCTCCGATCCGGTGATCCTCGACCTGATCGAGGCGGACCCGGCGGCGGCCCGCACCCCCGACGGCCCGCACACCGCGGAGCTCATCGTGCGCTCGATCCAGGTCAAGGCGGACGTCGTCTCCAGCGACCTGAAGGAATCGGGCCTGCGGGAGATCCTCAACTACGGCCACACGCTGGCGCACGCCATCGAGAAGAACGAGCGCTACAAGTGGCGGCACGGCGCGGCCGTGTCGGTCGGCATGGTCTTCGCGGCCGAGCTCGGCAGACTCGCGGGCCGGCTGGACGACGCCACGGCCGACCGCCACCGGGAGATCCTGGCCGCCGTTGGGCTGCCGCTGACCTACCGCGGCGACCAGTGGCCCAAGCTGCTCCAGACCATGCAGGTCGACAAGAAGTCCCGCGGCAACCTGCTGCGCTTCATCGTCCTGGACGGGCTGGCCAAGCCCACCGTCCTGGAGGGCCCCGACCCGGCCCACCTCGTCGCCGCGTACGGCGAGGTGTCGGCGTGAGCCGCAAGGTCCTCGTGCTGAACGGCCCGAACCTGGGCCGGCTCGGGTCGCGCGAGCCCGACGTGTACGGCGCCACCTCTTACGCCGGGCTGGTCGAGAGCTGCCGCACGCTCGGCGAGGAACTCGGCTTCGACGTGGAGGTCCGCGAGACCAACGACGAGGGCGAGCTGATCCGCTGGCTGCACGAGGCGGCGGACGGCAAGATTCCGGTGGTCATCAACCCGGGTGCCTTCACGCACTACTCGTACGGGATGCGGGACGCGGCCGCGCAGCGCACCGCTCCGCTGATCGAGGTGCACATCTCGAACCCGTACGCCCGGGAGGAGTTCCGGCACACCTCGGTCATCGCCTCGGTGGCGACCGGGACGGTGGCGGGCTTCGGCATCGGCTCGTACCGGCTGGCGCTGCGCGCACTGGCGGACGAAGTCTCGCCCTGACGGTGCCGGTGGGCGGCGCGGCCTTCGTGGTCATATAACGTTCTCGCATCAGTCGCCGGAACGAGACGGAGTGGCAGCGGATGCAGCACGGAGTGGGGGGCGGCGGGGCGGGCTGGGGGCAGCCGGGACATCATCCGGCGGCGCCCCCGCAGCCGCCGATACCCCCTGCCCACGGGTGGCCGGTCCCTGCCCCGCCGCAGGGGCCGCCGCCCATGTCGCCACCATCGATGCCGCCCGGGCCGGAGGCCACGGGCCACATTCCGCTGCCGCCCGCGGTGGCCGGCGGCACTGGCGGGGCGACGCTGGCCGTGCTGCTGATCGGCCCGGCGGGCGCGGGGAAGACCACGGTCGCCCGGCACTGGGCGAGCACCCGGCCGGTGCCGACCGCGCACGTGAGCCTGGACGACGTCCGCGAGTGGGTGTGCTCGGGCTTCGCCGACCCGCAGGCGGGCTGGAACGACCATTCCGAGGCCCAGTACCGCCTGGCCCGCCGCACCTGCGGCTTCGCCGCCCGTAACTTCCTGGCGAACGGGATCTCGTGCATCGTCGACGACGCCGTCTTCCCCGACCGCCCGGCAGTCGGCCTGGGAGGGTGGAAGCGGCACGTGGGCCCGGCACTGCTGCCGGTGGTCCTCCTGCCGGGCTTGGAGATCGTCCTGGAGCGCAATGCCGCCCGCTCCGGGAACCGGCGCCTGTCGGACGAGGAGGTCGCCCGCATCCACGGCCGGATGGCGGGTTGGTACGGCTCCGGCCTGCCGATCATCGACAACTCGGACCTCGACGTGGAAGGCACGTCGCGCGCGTTGGACGAAGTCCTGGCCCGCGCCATCACCGCACCCGCCTTCTGAGCCGGGGTCGAGGACTTCCGCCGGCCCATCGGGCGCGCCTGCGGCGCCGTTCTCGACCACGGCCCGGCCGGCCCACGTACGGACCTGCTCATCAGGCCGGATGAGCGGCACGCTCGTAGGCTCGAAGACATGTCAGACGTGTACGCGGCCCGCCGGGGCCTGCTTCGCGACCGCTGTGCCGCCGCCGGGAACGCCGCCGCACTGATCACGCGTCCGGCGAACGTCCGCTACCTCGCCGGGGCGTCCCCACGGGGCGCCGTCCTGCTCGTCGGGCCGGGGAGCGAGGACGTGCTGTTCACCGTCGGCGCGCCCACGGGCGCAGCCGACGAAGGGCGCCTCGACGACCAGCTCAGGCTCTCCGTGCTCTCCAGCCCCGGCAGCGACGCCGCGGTAGCGGCCGGCGACATGGCCGGCTCCGCACGGGCCGAGTCACTGGCCGTCGAGGAACACCACCTCACCGTCGCCCGCCACCGTGCCCTGCGGTCCGTGGCGCCCGCACTGCGGCTCGAAGACCTCGGGAGCGCCGTGGAGCAGCAGCGCCTCGTCAAGGACGAGGAGGAGATCGCCTGCCTGCGGATCGCCGCCGAGATCGCCGACCAGGCGCTCGGAGAACTGCTGGAGTCGATCCTGGTGGGGCGTACGGAGCGACACCTCGCCCTGGAACTGGAACGGCGCCTCGTCGACCACGGTGCCGACGGACCGGCCTTCCCCACGTCCGTCGGCACCGGCCCCAACTCCGGCCGCCCCCGGCACCGGCCTTCAGACCGCCGCGTGGAGGAGGGCGACTTCCTCTCCGTCTGCCTCGGGGCCAACTACCGGGGCTACCGGTGCGAGATCGGCCGGACGTTCGTGATCGGCACCAGCCCCGCCGATTGGCAGATCGAGCTCTACGAACTCGTTTTCGCGGCCCAGCGGGCCGGGCGCGAGGCGCTCGTGCCGGGTGCCGCGTACCGAGAGGTCGACCGTGCTGCGCGCTCCGTACTCGACTCCGCCGGGCACGGGGAGGCACTCGCTCCGTGGACCGGACACGGGGTCGGTCTCGAAATCGACGAGGACCCGCAGCTTGCACCTACGGCAATGGGTAAACTGGACGCTTGCGTGCCGGTCACCGTCGAACCGGGGGTCCACCTCCCGGGCCGGGGCGGAGTCCGGATCGATGACACGCTCGTCGTACGCCCCGAGGCGGACGGCGGTCCCGAGCTACTCACCATTACGACCAAGGAGCTGCTCGCGCTCTAGCCGCTGCGGCGAGCTGTGCGCGCACCCGTGGTCTTCCAGTGCAGGAGATTCCGCAACCGTGGCTTCCACGAACGACCTCAAGAACGGCATGGTGCTCAAGCTCGACGGTGACCAGCTCTGGTCCGTCGTCGAGTTCCAGCACGTCAAGCCCGGCAAGGGCCCGGCCTTCGTGCGCACCAAGCTCAAGCACGTGCTCTCCGGCAAGGTCGTCGACAAGACGTTCAACGCCGGCACGAAGGTCGAGACGGCCACCATCGACCGCCGCGACATGCAGTTCTCGTACATGGACGGCGACTACTTCGTCTTCATGGACATGCAGACCTACGACCAGCTGATGGTCGACCGCAAGGCCGTCGGCGACTCCGCCAACTTCCTGATCGAGGGCATGACCGCCTCGGTGGCCCAGCACGAGGGCGAGGTGCTCTACGTCGAGCTCCCGGCCGCCGTCGAACTGGTCATCGAGCACACCGACCCGGGCGTCCAGGGCGACCGCTCCACCGGTGGCACCAAGCCGGCGCGCCTGGAGACCGGCTACGAGATCCAGGTTCCGCTCTTCGTCACCACGGGCGAGAAGGTCAAGGTCGACACCCGTACCAGCGACTACCTCGGCCGGGTGAGCAGCTAACCGTGGCTGCCCGCAGCAACGCGCGCAAGCGCGCCTTCCAGATCCTGTTCGAGGCCGACCAGCGCGGCGTGCCCGTGCGCGAGGTCCTCGCGGACTGGATTCGCCACGCACGGTCGGACGACCGGCAGCCGCCCGTCAGCGCCTTCACGATGGATCTCGTCGAGGGCTACGCCGACAAGGTGAACCGCATCGACGACCTGATCGTCACTTACGCCGTGGACTGGGAACTCGACCGCATGCCGGTCGTGGACCGGAACATCGTGCGGCTCGGTGCCTACGAGCTGATCTGGGTGGACGACACCCCGGACGCCGTAGCCATCGACGAGGCCGTGCAGCTGGCCAAGGAGTTCTCGACGGACGAGTCGCCCTCGTTCGTGAACGGGCTGCTGGCCCGCTTCAAGGACCTGAAGCCGAGCCTGCGCCGGGGCGAGTAGCCCCCGGCTGTTCGGCACGGAACGGAGGGCCCGCAGCGCGTCGCTGCGGGCCCTCCGTCGTGAGCCGCGAGATACGGCTTCGGGCCGCGAGATACGGCGCCCGGCGACATGAAACCGGCGTGGGGGGGGGGGGGGGGGGGGGGGGGGGGCCCCCCCGCGGCGCGGGGTAGGGGTTGGTGGGT